>CAILVI010000433.1 GCA_903837595.1 uncultured Thiodictyon sp. | reverse complement strand
GGCAACCGCATGTCGTATTCATGGATATGCGAATGCCGGTGATGTCGGGAGAGGAGGCGACCCGGGAGATCAGGGCGCGCATGGCGGTCCGTCCCGGGGCGGTCGGCACCATCATCGTGGCGCTCACCGCCAGTGCCTTCAATGAACACCGCGACCGCTTCCTCTCCTGCGGTTGCGACGACTTCGCCGGCAAACCGTGGCGCGCCGAGGAACTGTTCGCCATCCTGGAGCGGCGGGCCGGTTTGCGGTTCGTGCGGGCCGACCACGCCTCGGTGGCCTCGGCCGCGTTCTCTGCGTGCGAGCTGACGAGCCGCCTGGGTGCCTGTCCCGCCGGTTGGCGCGGCGCGTTGAACGACGCGGTGGCCCTGGGTGACTTCGGCCGGATCACCACGCTTATTGCGCAGCTCGATGAGCGCGACGACGCGCTGCGCACGCTGCTGTCGCAGTGGGCTTATAACTATGACCTGGAGTCGTTCTCACAGGTGCTGCGAGAGGGCGGGTAGCAAGACGCCATGAGGTATGACAGGAGGACGTTTTGCACCGTGCGGCGGCTTATGCGGTGTTGGCTGCTTGGCATAACGCTGCTCTGGTCTGTTTTCGCTTGCGTCGCCATCGCACTACCAGCGGAAACCGACGCGCCTCACACCGCCATCCCGCTGACCCCGGAGGAGTGCGCCTGGCTTGCCGAAAATCACACCGTACGGGTTCGCATCACCGACTGGCCCCCCTATATGATCGCCGCGCCGGTGCCTTCGGGCGTGGTGGTCGACTATCTCGAGACCATCGCCAGGCGCTTCAACTTCAAGGTCGAGTTTGTGACCTCTGCCGTCCAGTGGGCCGAGGCGATGGCGGACGTTAGCGGACCCCGCCGGCATTTCGATCTGCTGCCGACCATGAACCGTACCCCTGAACGGGAAAAAGAGTTCGCCCTGACGAACGACTACCTGACCGCGCCCTGGGTGGTCTATACCCGCAACGACACGCCCTATATCGCCGGGCTCGAAAGCCTGAGCGGCCAGAACGTCGCTTTGGAAAAGGGCTATGCGATCACGGACAAGATCCGGACCGACTATCCCGCGATCCGCATCCTCGAAGTGGCGCGCTCACAGCAGGCGCTCGAAGCCGTGGTGACAGGCCGGGCGGATGCCTATGTGGGAAACCTTGCCATTGCCAATTTCCTCATCAAACAGAATCGCTTCACCAACCTGGTGGTCGCCGCTCCCACCCCTTACGGCCAGCACACGCAGGCGATGGCGGTGCGTAACGACTGGCCGGCGCTGGCCTCGCTGATCAACCAGGGGCTTGCGGCAATGACCCCCGCGCAGATCAATGCCATCAACCAGAAATGGGGTGCGGTGGAGGTGCGGCCACACATCGACTATACGCTGGTATGGCAAGTCGTCGCCGGCGCCACGCTGGTGTTTCTCGCCTTCTTCTACTGGAATCGCCGGTTGGCCCGGGAAGTCGCCATCAGGCAGCGTATCGCGGCCGATCTGCGGGTGTCCGAGGTGGACCTGACCGAAGAAAAGCGCCGCTTGCTGCAGGCGCAACAAGCGTTGCAACACCTGAACCAGACGCTTGAAGGCCAGGTCGGTCAGCGCACGGCGCAGCTTCGTAAGACGAGTGAGGCCATGCGTGAGGCGCAGGAAAGGGCGGAAGCGGCCAACCGCGCCAAGAGCGAGTTCCTCGCCAACATGAGC
>CAILVI010000432.1 GCA_903837595.1 uncultured Thiodictyon sp. | reverse complement strand
CACTTCCACCGGCACACCATCTGCGGTGATATGTCCATTTTCCAGCAGCACGACACGATCCGAGTCGGCAAGCGCATGTTCGGGATGGTGGGTGGTTTTAAGCACGGCATAGCCATCTTGTGCCAGCAGCCGAAGACGATGGAGCAAGCGAATCTGATTGCCATAATCGAGCCCGGCCATCGGCTCATCCAGAACCAGGATACGTGCGCCTTGTACCAGGGCGCGGGCTATCAGCGTCAATTGCCGCTCACCACCTGAAATTTCGGTGTAAGGACGATCAGCCAGATGCGTGATTTCAAGTCTGGATAAACAGTGATCGACTTCCGCTTCGTCCTCGCGTCCATAGGCGGCAGCCAGACCGGTGTGCGGCAAGCGCCCCAGCAACACGATCTCTCTTACCGAGTAAGGAAAGGGCGGGACATGCACCTGCGGAACATAGGCAATATGCCGGGCAATTTCGCGCCGCCGAAAAGAACTCAGAGGATGTCCGCCCAGTTCTACGCTGCCTTGGGCTGGGGACAAAAAACCCAGCAGCAAACGCAACAGGGTGCTTTTGCCCGCACCGTTGATCCCCAGCAGCGATACGACTTCGCCAGACTGAACCGTCAGGCTGACACCGGTCAATACCTTGTGTCCGCGATAGGCAAAGTGCAGCCCGTGCGCCTGCAAGCGCAAATTTGAAATGGGCGGTTGCGGGGCGTTCATGTCCAGCCCCGCCGTACCCGATGCAGCACTAGCAGAAAGACCGGAATGCCAAGCAATTCGGTGACGATGCCAATTGGAATTTCGGTGGTCGTCAAGGTACGTGCCAGGGCATCGCAAGCCAGCAGGAAGATGGCCCCCAGACACGCGCTGACCGGCAGCAAGCGCCTGTTTCCCGAACCAACGATCAAGCGCGCAATGTGGGGGATGATCAAGCCGACCCAGCCTATCATGCCCGCGATGGAGACGGTCAGCGCCGAGATCAGCGTGGCGGCGGCAATCACCCCGTAACGCACCGCTGCGATCGGTACCCCCAGCGAACGCGCTTCGTCGTCTCCCATCGCCATGGCATCCAGCGCGCGCCCCATGCCGATTAACACGGCGATGCCAAGCAACATGGGAAGGGCGAGCCAGCCTGTCTGATGCAGTTCTGCCTGCGCCAGACTGCCCATCAGCCAATACACGATAGCCGGAAGCTGGTTGTAGGGATCGGCCACGTATTTGACGATGGACAACAGCGACGAAAAAAGTGCGCCGCTGATCACACCTCCCAATACCAGCATGACGATAGAGGCACCGCCAAACAGATTGGCAATTCCCAGGCCAATCACCACCGCCAGCATACCCATGACAAAAGACAATAACTGCGTCAGCAGCCAGTTGCCGGAAATCAGCAGTCCCAGCGCCGCGCCGAAAGAAGCGCCCGCCAATACCCCCATCAGCCCCGGCGAGACCAGCGGATTGCGGAACACCGCCTGATAGGCAGCACCCGAGGTGGACAGCGCCGCGCCGACCAGCACCGCCGCCAGCACTCTGGGCAGACGAATATTGACCATCAGATTGTGCAGCAAATCGAAGCGCTCGGCGGGCAGGGTTTCCAGATCCAGTTCCGCCAGCAGAAAATGTCCCCAATCAAGCAGCGAAAGCGGATAACGTCCCAGCGTGAGCGATAGCAAAAT
>CAILVI010000431.1 GCA_903837595.1 uncultured Thiodictyon sp. | reverse complement strand
GAGATCTATCGGGTGGCCGGCCAGGGCGAGGACGCCCGTGCCATGTATCAGAAGGCACTGGAGATCCGCGAGCGCCTGGCCACCGCTGAGCCCGGGCGGGCCGACGACCAACGCGCCCTCTCCGTGTCCTACATCAAGCTGGGCGACCTCTACCAGGAGAGCAGCCAGGGCGAAGGCGCTGGCGATCAGCGAACCCCTGGCCGCCGCTGAGCCCGGGCGGGCCGACTACCAGATCGACCTGGTGGTAGCCCTCGAACGAATGGCCTCAATCGCCCCAGACGGCGGGGCCGAGCACCTGGAGCGCCTGCTCGCCATCCTGCGCCGGCTGGACGCCGCGGGCCGCCTTTATCCGGCTCAGCGCGCGGCGATCCTGCAATGCGAGGAACACCTGCGCCGGGCGCGCTGACCCGCCCGCCCCGGCCTACCGCGGCGGCTGTTCGGGCGCCGGCGCCCGCGGGGCTGAGGGCTAGGCGGCACCAGCGCGAACCATGAAAGTCCTCCGTGGGAGCGGCCTTAGCCGCGACGAGGCCACGGCTGCTGGCGATGTCCCGTCGCGGCTGAAGCCGCTCCCACCGGGTCTCGGCCTGACTTTGACCGTTAGAGCCCCGGCCTCGGGTTGGAGTGCGTGGACCCAGGAGGTCGACGCTTTAGCGGGTAGCGGCCCGCCGCAGGCTGCCGCCTCATGGGACACCAAGAGGCCCGCGACTGACGGGGGCTGCCCCGGTCGCGGCTCGCGTGAGAATACGGTACCCTAAGCGCTGCCCACCCACTCGGAGTGCCACGATGTCCAATCTCGCCGAGGTCCCATTCATCACGGTTGACGACTACCTGGCCGGTGAGGCGGTGTCGCCGATCAAGCACGAATATGTCGCCGGCGAGGTCTTCGCGATGGCCGGGGCGAGCGAGGCGCACGTCACCATCGCGGGCAACGTCTTTGCGATGCTGCGCGCCCATGTGCGCGGCGGCCCCCGTCGGGTCTATATCGCGGACATGAAGCTGCAGGTTGAGCGGGCGCGGGCCGTTTTCTACCCGGATTGCTTCGTCACCTGCGAGGCAGCGGACGCGGCCGAGCCGATCGTCAAGCGGCGCGCCCGGGTCGTCGTCGAGGTCCTCTCGGAGTCCACGGAGGCCTATGACCGGGGCGCAAAGTTCGCCAGTTACCGGCAACTGCCGACGCTTCAGGAATACGTGCTGGTCGACTCGCGGACGCGCTCGGTCGAGGTCTTCCGGCGCCACCCGGACGGATGGATCTTGCAGCCGGTACCAGACGACGGCCGGCTCGCCCTCGAGACGCTGGGGTTCGACTGCACCCTGGACGCGATCTACGAGGACGTCCGCCTCGCCCCGCCGCCCGACGAGGGGTCCGCGGACCTGGCGTCCTCAATCGAGTAGGCCGTTTCTCGTTCCCACGCTCCAGCGTGGGAATGCCGCGCGGGCGCTCTGCGTCCGGTCCGCCGACTGGACGCGGAGCCCGGGAACGCGGGGGCACAGACTAGAATCAGCCCTTGACCCACTCACCGAAGGCGTCGGTGTTCTTCTCCTCACCGGCGGCATAACCGGCCTCGTAGGCCGTGGTCAGGCGCTGCGCCTCACGCTTGGGGTTTTGCAGGAAACCGCACTGCCAGCCCTGAATATATTGGTCGTCGACCCCCGCCTGCTCCATCTGGGTCACTGCGTCGTAGTAGAACCGATTCATCGTGCAGTCTCCGCGCGTTGTAGGGTGGAGAAATAAGAATACAACGATTTTCTTATAGACCACAAGCGGCGAAGCCGCCCCAACTGCACGCGCGAGGACCCATTGGGACTTGCCGACGCCAACGCGGCGAGCTTGGCGCCTTGGCGCGAGCAATGGGCGGCTTCAATCATCCCCGCCCGGCTGGCACGGATTACCTACGACATGGCGATATCACAACTCCTAATGGCTAGGCACTTCACTGCAGGAGGGCTGAGACTCAGCTAAACG
>CAILVI010000430.1 GCA_903837595.1 uncultured Thiodictyon sp. | reverse complement strand
CGCACAGCGGACCCTACGGGCAGGCCGCCGTCGTAGGGTCCGCTGTGCGGACCTATCGCCCCTGGCCGAAATGATGACCAAGGCCGAGGCGGGCCTTGGTCATAACTCCGGCCACCGGCGCAGGCGGCCACCCGTCGCGGCCGGGGGGCCGCTCCTACGGGGTAGGAGCAACCCCTCGGCCGAGCGTCTTTACTTGGGCTGAGCCGCCGCGGCAGGCGCTGCAGCAGGCACTGCCGCCGCGGGCGCAGCCGGCGCCTTGGCGGCAATTTCCTGCGCCACCAGGGTGTTCAGGACCGCAAACATCGGCTCCGGGCCATTGGTCTGGGCCGGGCTGGTACGGTACTTGCCGTTGACGATCACCGCGGGCACCCCGTCGATACCATAGCGGGTGCTCAGGTCAGTGGCCTTGCGCAGCTTGGTTTCAACCGTGAATGAGTTGTAGGCCGCACGGAATTCTTTCTCATCGATCCCGATCTCGCCCGCGAACTTGACCAGATCGTCCTCCTTGAGGATGGGCCGCCGGTCCACTTGCATGGCCTTGAACAGGGCCGGATGGAACACATCGAGCTTACCCAGCGACTCGGCCGCGTAATAGGCGCGGGCCTGCGGGTCCCAGCGGCCACCGGTACCTGGCTGCCGACGGAAGACGACACCCTCGGGCTTGGTGCCGACCCAGCTCGCCATCATCGGCTCCAGGTGCCAGCAATGGGGACAGGTATAGGAAAAGACCTCCACGACCTCAACCTGATCCCCGGTCGCGGTCGGTACGGGCGGCGACAAGGTCGCATAGCCGGGACCCTCATCGGCCGCCCAGGCCGAGCCGATCGACAGCAATAAGGCGGCCACGATGCCAACCAGGGAGGGTATACGCAGGCTACGGAACATTGTCTCAATCCTCATTTGTTCAAATTCATTTACGGACGATCTTATTTGGCGGAGCGCCGACCACCATGGCCGGCGACCTCAGGCACCGACGGCATAGTCGAGCACCAGTCCCACAAACACCGCCAGGCCGAAATAGTTGTTGTTGAGAAATGCCTGGAAACAGGCCGACGGCTCGCGGTCGCGGATCAGCCATTGCTGGTAGAGCCCAAGACCCGCGGCGACGCTGAGCCCTCCCAGGTACCAGACGCCCCGTCCAGCCTGCAGGCCGACCCAAAATAGCAGGGCCAGCATCAGAACCTGGAGCAGACCGATCACCAGCCGATCCTGCTCGCCGAACAGGATGGCAGTGGACTTGATACCGATCTTCAGATCATCCTCCCGGTCCACCATGGCGTATTGGGTGTCGTAGATCAGTGACCAGATGAGGGTCGCGATAAAGAGCACCCAGCCGGTCACCGGGATCGCGCCGGTTACCGCCATGTAGGCCATCGGGATGGCCCACCCGAAGGCCGCCCCCAGGAAGACCTGGGGTAGATGAGTGAAGCGCTTCATGAAGGGATAGATCGCGGTCAGCGCGACGGCGACGGTCGAGAGCGCCACTGTCTGCCAGTTGAGCAGCAGCACCAGGCCAAAGGAGACGAGCGAGAGCACCACGAAGACCCCGACCGCCTCGCCCGGACGGATCGCGCCGGTGGCCAGCGGTCGCTGCTTGGTGCGGGCCACATGGGCATCGAAGTCGCGGTCGGCAAAGTCGTTGATGGCGCAGCCGGCGGAGCGCATCAGCACCATCCCGAGGACAAAGATCACGACCACGGACCAGGGCGGACTGCCATCCCCCGCCAACCACAGTGCCCACATGCCCGGCCACATGAGCAGCAAGGTCCCGATGGGGCGATGCAGGCGGACCAGGTAGTAATAGTGTCGCAGGCGCTCGCGCCACACCGTGGGGCTCGGCGTGGGGCGGGGGTCGCCGATCTTGACTTGGGGGACATCTGTAGACGGCATGATCAGGAGACTACATCATCGCAGGAGGCCAACGGGACGCGGCCGCGATTATCGCACGATCGCCGATCGACGGGCGCAGCGGCGACAGTGCGTGCAGAGGGGGCATGGCCTACGCCCGTCGATGTGTCCGTCGTTCCCCTTATTGGCATTGTGCGAGGGCGATTTTTTTCCCCAGGCCGGTCGCCCAAGGGCTTACCGTGAAAGTCGCGCGGGGAGCGCGCCCCAGTTCTCCCTCCCCTATTGGGGGAGGGCCGGGGAGGGGTGGTGCGGGCGCCATGGTCGTTACTGTCCCGCCTTGCGTTGGGCGACGCCATCAGCGACCACACAAAATATCTGGAACAGCAGGTCCGCCCCGGCCAGGGCCGTGATGCCTGCACTATCGAAAGGTGGGGATACTTCCATGAGGTCGCCGCCGACGAAATTCAGGCCGCGCAGGCCGCGAATCATTTGCTGGGCCTCGAAGCTGGTGATACCGCCGACCTCTGGTGTGCCCGTGCCCGGGGCGTAAGCGGGGTCGAGACAATCGATGTCGAAGCTCAAGTACACCGGCCAGTCACCAATGATCCGGCGGACCTCGGCGACGACGGCCTTCCAGCCCATCTCATAGACCTCCTCCACATGGATCACCCGCATGCCGCTCTCGTAGGAAAAGGCCCACAGCAGCTCGCTTCTGCCCCTGATGCCAATCTGCACGGTACGGCCAGGGTCGAGTACGCCGGCCTCCACCGCCTGCCTGAAGGGGGCACCGTGGTGGAATCGGCTGCCATGCATGGGGCTCGCGGTATCACAGTGTGCGTCGAAATGGATCAGGCCGACCGGCCGCTGCGCGCCCAGCGCCTTGAGTATCGGCAAGGTAATGGAGTGATCACCGCCGCAGGTGAGCGGCACGACCCCGGCAGAGGTCAGCCGGCGGTAATAGACTTCCAGTTCGGCGATAGCGTCATCATGATGATAACGATTGTGTATCAGCACATCGCCGAGGTCGGCGCAACGGCAGATGGCGCTGGGGATGAGATGGCTCTGGTGCTCGAAACCACCCACCACGCAGGATGCATCGCGCACGGCCCGCGGCCCGCCGCGCGTACCGGTGCGGCCGGTGAGCCCACCGTCATAGGGAACCCCGACGAGCGCGATATCCAATCCCTCCGGTGCCTCCTGATGGGGCAAACGGTAAAAGGTGGCAATCCCCACATAAGGCGGTTCGAGCACCAGCGGACTGACCGGGGTCAGGGACTGGGCCGCGATCTCATTGAAAGCGGCATCCGGGTCAGTGGGCAAAGAGTCATTCAGACGATTGTCACCATTCATATCATATCTCCACCGGTTGTCAGGCCACGTCGATACGCAAGATAGGCTGGCGTTGGGCCCAAGTTGCGGCCAGGGCCGCGCAAATCACGCCATCAAAATAACTTAACCCATTGTTTCGTAGATGTCCAGATGCTTATGGCCGTATCAGGTAGCCCGGAGTTAGAGTCGCCGCAGACGAGAAACCTCGATCGGACTGGAATGGATTACGCAGGCCCTCGGACCGCCGTCTGATCTGCGGTATGATTGATTAGCTGGAGAAAAACACGTGGGTCCTGCAAGGCCCGCGCGCCCGGGACCGGCTTGGTTTGCCTGACTGGCCATCGAGGCACCCAGACCGGACCCGATCCATCACCACAAGACCGGAACCGCCGAGCACATGGAATCAAGAACGCGATCCCCCGCGGACGCACGCTGTCCCGGCTGTTTCACCGCCCAGGGCGCGGCCAACCCCTGTCCGGACTGCGGCTATGACGAGCGGGCCGAGCGCGCGCACTTTCTGCTGCCGCACCGCACGCCTTTGCACGGCCAATACCTGGTCGGCCGGGTGCTCGGCAAACCGGGCGGTTTCGGCATCACCTATCTGGGCTGGGATCTGGGGCTCGAGACCCGGGTGGCGATCAAGGAATACCTGCCCCGCGAATGGGCCGGACGCGACCCGGACCGCCCGAACGTATCCCCGCACTCCCGGGAAGAGGGCGAGCTGTTCAGGTATGGGCTCGACCGCTTCATCGGCGAGGCGCGCACCTTGGCCCAGCTCGACCACCCCAATGTCGTGCGGGTACGCGCCTACTTCACCGCCAACGGCACCGCCTACCTGGTCATGGACTACTACGAGGGCCAGACACTCGCCGAGCGCGTGGAGCGGGGCGGGCGGCTCCCCGAGCCGGTCGCGCAGGAGCTGATGCTCCGGGTCCTGGACGGACTGCGGGCGGTCCATGCCAAGGGCTTCCTGCATCGCGACCTCAAGCCCCAGAACATCTATCTGGCCGCGACCGCGGGGAGCGCACCGCGCCCCATCCTGATCGACTTCGGGGCCGCCCGTCAGGCACCCGACGGGCGCGCCCGCACCCTCACGGTCGTCTATACGGCCGGCTATGCGCCCATCGAGCAATACCACGAGAAGGGCGAGCAAGGCCCCTGGACCGACATCTACTCGGCCGCCGCGATCCATTACCGGCTGGTCACCGGCAAGACCTTGCCGGATTCGATCGCCCGGTTGGCCGGTGCCACACTGAGGCCCGCAGCCGAGTTCGGGGTGTCCAAGCCGCTCAGCGACGCCTTGGCGGCGGCGCTCGCCTTGGCCCCCGAGGACCGGCCGCGGACCGTGGAGGCCTTCCGGACCCTGCTCGACCGTGCGGCCCAGCCCGCGCACCCGAACCGCAGACGCTGGCCATGGCTGGTCGCCGCCCTGGGGGTCCTGCTACTGATCGGACTGGGCGCCTGGTACCAATACCGGGAGGTCCAGGCGAGTCTGCACCGGGCCGCTGACCGCCAGGCCTATGAGACGGCGAGCGCGGCGGACACCGCCGTGGCCTACGACGCCTATCTCGGCGGCTGCGCCGAGCACGGTTGTGGCCAGCGGGCGCAGGCCGAGCAGCGGAGCGCGGAATTGGCGGCAATCAAACAGGCCGCGGATGTAGTCCGCGCGGCCGACGCGGCCGAGTACGCCAAGGCCGCGGCGGCCAATACGGCACAATCGTACCAGGACTACCTTGCCGGTTGCGCCGACCGGGATTGCGAGAACCGGGCCAATGCACAAAATTTCCTCGGAACTTCGTACGAGGAGGGTCGGGGCGTGACACGCGACGACCAGGAGGCGGTCGGGTGGTATCGCATGGCCGCCGAGCAGGGCAATGTCTATGGTGAATACAATCTCGGGCGCATGTATGACAGCGGTCGCGGCCTGAAGAAGGACGGGGATGAGGCGCTGCGCTGGTTCCACAAAGCGGCCGAGCAGGGTTATGCGCAGGCGGAATCGGTCATCCTCGGGATATCTTTGGGGCACATCGGAGGCAGGCGAGCGGCGGAGGAGTTGGAATCGCTCCAGAAGGCGGCCGAGCGCGGGAATGTGGACGCACAAAACGCGCTCGGGAAATACGACACGAAGGATGGGCGGGAGGCGGCACATTGGTACCGGATGGCTGCCGAGCAGGGCGATGCGCACGGGCAGACTGACCTTGCTCGCCTTTACCTGTCGGGCAAGGGCTTGGAGCGTGACGATCGCGAGGCTGTGAAATGGTACCTGAAGGCCGCGGAGCAGGGCAATTATTACGCACAATACGAGCTGGGCAGATTGCTTGCGGATACCAACAGCGCCGTGTATGACGGACGCGAGGCGGTCAGGTGGTTGCGTCAGGCCGACGAACAGAAAGATGACGCAAATCTTATGTTTATTGCTGGTCAGGATGCGGCAGGTATCCTCGGCGAGATCTACCGCGACGGCCGCGGCGTAGAGTGCGACGGCGCGGAGGCTATCAGATGGTTCCGGAGGTCGGCAAGACAAAATAATATGAAATCCGCGAACAGCCTCGGGGAGATGTATCGGGATGGCCTCGGGGTAGCGAAAGACAGACAGGAGGCATTGCTGTGGTTTCGCATAGCGGCCGATGGAAAAAATGCCGATGCGAAGGCCGCACTCGCTGAGATGCAACGCCTGGGCAGCGATTAGAACGGCCAGCTCGGCAGCATCGCAGCGTTGCGGTTTACTGTGAGACTGGGCCGCACTGGGGTGCGGCGCCCCCAGAGTCGCGGCACTGTGTGCCGCGTGGATCAATGGCCGGAGCGATGGTCAAGGCCTACACCACCCCGAACTCTCCCCGCCGGCCAAGCCAGCGTTGAATCAATGGGTCCGCCAGCTCCGGGTGGCTGGCAAGGATCAGGTCCGCCGCCCGCTGGGCCGCGCTGACGAGGTGTTGGTCGCGCAACGGGTCGGCAACGCGGAACTCCAGGCTGCCGGTCTGCCGCGTCCCCAGGACCTCACCGGCCCCACGCATCTTCAGATCCTCCTCCGCGATGCGAAAACCGTCCAAGGTGGAGCGGATCAGGGCGAGGCGCTCGCCGGCCTGGGCGGTCAATGGTGCATGATAGAGCAGCACACAATGGCTCTGCGCCGCACCGCGCCCGACCCGGCCGCGCAACTGGTGTAGTTGTGAGAGCCCCAACCGCTCCGGGTTCTCGATGATCATCAGGCTGGCATTGGGTACATCCACGCCCACCTCGATCACCGTGGTGGCCACCAAGAGATCCAGCTCCGCCGCCGCAAAGGCCGCCATCACCGACTCCCGCTCCACGGCCCGTTGCCGGCCATGCACCAAACCAACCCGCACCCCCGGCAGCCATTCACCGAGTTGCTGGGCAGTCTCCTGCGCGGCCTGCGCCTGGAGTGCCTCCGATTCATCGATCAGGGTACAGACCCAATAGGCCTGGCGCCCGGCGGCACAGGCATCCTGGACACGCGCGATCACCGCCGCGCGCCGCTCGTCCGGCAGCGCCACGGTGACGATGGGGGTGCGCCCCGGTGGCGCCTTGGCAATTACCGACAGGTCGAGATCCGCATAGAGCGTCATAGCGAGCGAGCGCGGGATGGGGGTCGCGGTCATGATCAGTTGGTGGGGCGCCCCACCCTCCTGGGCGCCCTTCTCCCGCAGCTGCATCCGCTGATGGACGCCGAAGCGGTGCTGCTCGTCGATGATGGCGAGCCCCAGGTCAGCAAAACGCACCTCCTGCTGGATCAGTGCATGGGTACCCACCACCAAGGGCGCCCGGCCCTCGGCGATGGCCTTCAGGATGGCGGTGCGCTCACGCCCCTTATGCCGACCGGTCAGCCAGACCGGCTCCACACCCAGCGGCTTGAACCAGTTGCCCAGCCCCTTCCAATGCTGCTCCGAGAGCAGTTCGGTTGGCACCATCAGGGCCGCCTGGCGACCGGACTCGATCGCCTGAAGCGCCGCCAGGGCCGCCACCACCGTTTTGCCCGACCCTACGTCCCCTTGCAGCAGGCGCTGCATGGGCAGCGGCCGGGCCAGATCGGCAGCGATCTCAGCGACGGCCTGCTCCTGGTCCGGGGTCAACGCAAAGGGCAGCACCTCACGCAGACGCTGGCGCAACCCCCCGTCACCGCTCAGGATCGGTGCCGGGGTCCGGGTATGGGCGAGCCGCAGCCGCCGCAGGCTCACCTGATGGGCCACCAACTCCTCGAAGGCGAGACGCAGGAAGGCCGGATGGCGGCGCTCGGTCAGGTCGTCCAGGCTGGCGTCCAGGGGCGGACGGTGGAGATAGTTGAGCGCGGCGCGCAGGTCCGGGAGTTGAAACCCGGCCAGGGTGGCCGGTGGCAGGTACTCACCCGGGGCACATTGTGCGAGCAGCGCCAAGGCCTGATCGGTCAGACCCCGCCAGGACGGCTGCTGCAACCCCTCGGTGGAGGGATAGATCGGCGTCAGGCGCGGCGCGTCCGCCGCCGACTCTTCTTCATCGCAGCCGCACAGACGGTACTCCGGGTGGACGATCTCCAGGCTGCTCGGTCCCTCGCGCACCTCCCCGTAGCAGGACAGGCGCACCCCCGGCCGCAAGGCAGCCAACTGCTGGGGCGAAAAATGAAAAAAGCGCAGCAGGACGCCGGCCCCGACCCGCTCGGCACCCCCACCGGCCACGTCGGTGATCCAGACCTTGAGCGAGCGCCGCCGCCCGTAGCTGATCTGGGCCTCACTGATCTGCCCTTGCACCTGCACCGTGACCCCGGGGCGCAACTGCGCGAGCGGCACCACCGAGGTACGGTCCTGGTAGCGGACCGGGAGGTGAAAGAGCAGGTCCTGGACACTGTGGATGCCCAAACGGGCGAGTCGCGCGAGCAGCCGCGGACCCACCCGTTGCAGGTCCGCGACCGGCAGGCGATCCAGGGAGGCGGGGGGTGGGTCGAGAGCAGACATCGCTGGCGTTTATCGGCACCGGACTGGACAATCGGGAGACGGTAGCACCATTTCCTCTGAGAGGCCCACGATGATCGTCCAACACGACCTCAGCGTCACCACCCGCGGTCGCGGCACCTACGACATCACCGCCGACGTTGCGCGGCGCGTGCGTGACTCACGAATCCGCGCCGGGCTCTGCCACTGCTTCCTCCAGCACACCAGTGCATCCCTGATCCTCTGCGAAAACGCCGACCCGTCGGTACGCAGCGACCTGGAGGCCTTCCTACAGCGCCTGGCCCCTGACGGCGACCCACGCTTTGAGCACTGCAACGAGGGGCCGGATGACATGCCCGCCCATCTGCGCAGCATCCTCACCAAGACCGACCTGACGCTACCGGTGCGCGCCGGCCGCCTGGCCTTGGGCACCTGGCAGGGCCTCTATCTGTACGAGCATCGCACCGGCACCCGCGATCGGCAGGTGCTGCTGACCATCAGCGGTGAGGCGGCATGAGACTCGTGAGGCTCGTGAGAAATCCACTCTAGCGTCCTGCCGCGTCCCAGCGCGCCTCAACACTCGCCGCCGTCCGGCGCCGTTTGGCCCGCCAATACTAGGGTCAGCCGATAGCCGATGCCCCGCACCGGCTGGATGCAGAGCTCCGCCATGCCGGCATCCTGCAACTTGCGACGGATATGACTCATATGGACATCGGTCGCCCGGTCGTCCGGGGTCCAGGACTCGTTGCGGGTCAGGTCCGCGCGGTGTACCGACTCTGCCGGACGGGCCATGAGATAGGCGAGCAGTGAACTCTCCCGGGCGGTGAATTCGAGCAAGAACGGATAACCCTCGCGGCTCAGACAGCGCCGCGCCGTGTGCAAGCGGTAGGGACCGAGCGCCAGCACCGCCAACCCATCCCGCCCCCGTTCACGCCGCCGCAGCACGGCGCGGATGCGGGCACACAACTCTTGGTGATCGAACGGCTTGGTCACATAGTCGTCCGCCCCAGCCTCCAGCCCGCTGACACAATCGGACTTGCGGCCGGTGACGATGATGAGACCGACCGAGCGGGTCCCGCCCAGTTCGCCGGCGATATCCATCCCGTCCTCGACCCCCAGGTTGAGGTCGAGTAACACCAGATCGGCATCCCCGCGATCGAGCAGGCGCCGCAATTCGGCCCCGCTGAACGCGAGGGCCACGTCGAAGCCATCGCCGACCAACAGCCGCAGCAGACTTTGGGCCAGGGGAACATCGTCCTCGACGATAATGATGCGCGGGATTTCGTTCATGGCAGCACCGCGCGGATCAGGTTGGCCTCGTCCCACACGCAACGGCATGACGCAAGCCGCGCCGCGTGGCCGATCGCAGGGGTGGTGGTGGCATTGAACAGTGCAAAGTGGCGTTTCAAGGGCCTGCATCCGGTATGATCGCCGCCGAAGTCTATCGGCTAGTCCGTCATTATCGCCCGACGCTGCACCCCGAACTTCAATCATTTACATAAATTAATTAACAGATAGCCTGCCCCACTGAGAATTGACTGTCGTGCCGGACCCGAATCAACACAGGCTACCACGCAACGTACACAATGTCGCCCTGCTCGCTGGCCTCACGGTCGCCGCGTGCCTCGGGAACCTGGCACATCTACACCTGCCCTATGGGCTGGACCTGGTATTCGGCTCGGTCTTCGCGATGCTGGCCATCAAGTGCCGGGGAACCGGCGCGGGCATCCTGGTCGCCGCGGTAAGCGGCGCCTACACCCTCGTACTTTGGCACCACCCCTACGCCTGGCTGATCATCGTGGCCGAGGCCACCAGCGTCGGGGTGCTGCGCCAGCACCTGCGCCCAAACGGCGAGGTCCTGCCCCTGGCCGCCTTGGACGCCCTGTATTGGTTGTGCCTGGGCATTCCCCTGGTAGGGATGTTCTATGGCGGACCGCTCGCCATGAGCCACACTGAGGTCCTGTTGGTGGCCTTGAAACAGGCCATCAATGGGGTCCTCAATGCGAGCCTGGCCGGGGCGCTCGTGATCGGCATCCGCCGGCTCCGCCGCCATCCGGTACCAGTCTCGTTCAGCGATTTCCTGTTTACCACCCTAGTGCTGGCCTCCCTGGCCCCGGCACTTGGGGTCACCATCTGGCAGAACTATCGACTCACCGAGACGATGGAACGGGAGGTCGCCGAGACCCTGACGCTGGCAACCCGCATCAGCGCCGCCGATCTCGCCGCCCTCCCCCCGCCACCTACCCTGGCGGCGGCGCGCGGCGCACTGCCGCAGATCATGGCCCGCATCGCGTCCTTGCTGCCGGAGGCCGGCGGGATCGAACTGGCGATTGACGCCGCGACCGCGGACCGGGTCGGCCCCGAAGAGCGCCGGACGGACACGCTCGCCGTCGAACTCGCCGAGCGCCCCGGATACTCGCGCATGGTACGCTGGCGCAAGGGCCATTACCGGATGCAGACCCTCCTGACCCTGGCCGGTCAGCCGGTGCAACTGGTCGCCGAACTGGCGGCCACCCAGGCGGTGGAGACCCTGCAACGCGTCCAACTCGGTGGTTTCTGGCAACTGGGTGTCATCACCCTGCTCGCCCTGACCGGTGCCTTTTATATCAGCCGCCGGATCGGCCGACCCATCGCCGCCCTGGCCGACATCGCCGGGCGCCTCCCGTCGCGCCTGGAACAGACTGACCCGCCGCCGCCGCCGCGCCCGAGCCGCCTGCGCGAACCCGCGGAACTCGCCGCCGCCTTCGCGCGGATGGAGTCGGCCCTGCGGCAAAACTTCAAGGACCTGGAACAAAGCGAGGCGCGCTTCCGCGCGGTCTTCGAGCAGGCACCGCTGGGCATCGCCATCTTCGGGCCGGACCGACGCGCCCGCTTCGTCAACCCGGCACTCGAGCGACTGCTGGGGCGCGATGCCGCGAGCATCAAGTCGCTGCGTTTCGATGACCTGACCCATCACGACGACATCGACACCGATCTGGAGCTGTTTCGGGAACTGATGGCGGGCCGCCGCGACAGTTACCAGATGACCAAGCGCTTTCTCAAGCCCGACGGCACCCCCGTGTGGGTTGAGCTCAGCGTCACCCTGCTGCCGGTCGGCACCGACGGGGTGCCGCTCCCGCTGGGTCTGGTGAAGGACATCACCGAACGGCGCCAGGCCGAAGAGGCACGGGCCACGGCCGAACTGGCCCTGCAGCACTATAGCGCCAAGCTTGAGGCCTTCTCCCAGCTGGCCACCCGCTACCAGCCCGCCGATCAGGACCTCACCAAATTCCTGAATTTCGGCTGTCGCTCCATCGGAGTCGAACTCGCGGCCCTGGGCGAGGTCCGGGGAGGACGTTACCGGCTGCTGGCCGCCGTGGGGAAAACCAGACTCACCGTCCACGACGAGGTCGCACTTGCGGGCAGCCTGGCGACTGACTTCCACTGCCAGGCCGTACCTCAACCCGAGTCACTGTACCACCCGGCCTTCGGCACTGGCCTGCGTTTTCTGGCGCGGGTGGCCCTGACCTGGAGCGATGCCGATGGTCAGGTCCATCAGGGTGTGCTGGACCTCGCGGATCGCCGCTGCTGCCCCGAGTGCGACCAACCGGAACAGCAGATTCTGCAACTGGTGGCGCAGCGCATCAGTGCCAACCTGCGCGAACTCGCGGTCCAAAACGGTCTGCTCCAGGCCCGCCAGCGCGAGGTCATCGGCCACCTGGCGGGCGGTGTCGCGCACGACTTCAACAATGTACTGGGGGCCATTCGCAACAACCTGGCGTATCTGGAGCAACTGCTGCCCACCGGCGCCGACGGCTCAAAAGCGCGCAACGTCCTCACCGAGACCGAGGCCGCTATCGACCAGGCCACGCTCGTCACCTCGGGTCTGCTCTCGCTGGGGCGCGGGGAGGAGATCGAGGTCTGCCCGTGCGATCTGGGGGCACTGGTGGCGGCCTTTGCGCCGGCGCTCAGCCGGCTGCTGCCGCCCGGCATTGAACTGGTACTGGAGGTGCAACCCGGGGTCAGCGCCCTGACCAACCCGGCCCTGCTCCAGGCCGCCCTGCTCAACCTGGCGCACAACGGCCGCGACGCGATGGGGGCCGAGGGGCGTCTGACGCTCGAGGTCGCGGTGCGCACCGACCACGACCCGCAGCCCCCGGACGTGGGTGACCTGGCCCACGGGGAACGCGCCGAACTGTGTATCTGCGATACCGGGACCGGGATGACGCCGGCGGTGCGCTCGCACATCTTCGAACCACTCTTCTCCACCAAGTCGCGGGGCCGCGGAACCGGTCTCGGGCTCTTTATGGTGCGCGAGTTCGCGCTGCGCAGCCACGGCGCCATCCAAGTCCGCTCGACACCCGGTGTCGGCACCCAGGTCCGTCTCTGGCTACCCTTGACCCATGCGGCCGGGGACGCCGCCCCGTCCACTGCCCCGACGCCGACGAGGGGCCCGGCCCTCACCGCACCGCGGCCCCCAGCGCCCGGTGAGGCGCCTGGCCAAGTGCCAGGCGCACCGCCACGACCCCAGATCCTGCTGGTCGACGACGACCGCCGGGTGCGCGACTCACTGAGCCGCGTGCTGGAGGGGGCGGGCATGCGCGTCATCACCGCGGTGGACGGCTCCGACGCGCTTGACCGCCTGGCCGCAGCACCCGGGATCGCCTTGGTCCTGTCGGACATCACCATGCCCCGACTCGATGGGCTCGCCCTCTACAGCGCGCTGTGCGGCAACCGCCCGGAACTCCCGGTCATCCTCATGACCGGCGATGCCGCGGGGACCCAGGACGCCGCCGCCCTGGACCCGACGGCGCGCGTCCTGACCAAGCCGATCGACCCCCGCACGCTGATCCAATTGGTCCAGGCCATGGTCGAACCCGGTGCCACGGGCGAGGATCAACGGTAAAGTGGCCACTCAACGTCGTCGCGGCGCCCGCCGGCCGCAACTAATCAGCAATGAACAGACCCTGCACAACGGCCAAGCCGAGGCGCCATGTATCCCTTCTCGCTGATCGATCCGCCGACCCTGCTCTTGGTCTCCATCGCGGTGTTCACGCTGACCGGCATCTTCATGGCCATTGCCGGGCGAATACGCGGAGAGCGCGCCTACACCTGGCTGTCCGTCGGGGCACTCGCCTTCGCCACCGGGTGGGCGCTCAACCTCTCACAGTATGTCTACGGTGTCACGGTGGTGACCCTGCCGGTGGCGGAGATCCTGCTGCTCATGCTGCCGCTGTGCCTGCTGTGTGCGACGATCGAGTTCCTGCGCCTGCCCGGACTCGGGCTCACACTGCTCGGCTCCGCCGTGACCCTGACCCTGGCCTTCTGGGTACTGGTGGTGTTCATCGACAACGAGACCGTACCCGGCGCCATGACCTCCAGTCTGAACGGCGCCGCCTATCTGGCGGTCGCGCGGCTCTTTTACATCCACGCCTACCCGCACAACCTGATTGGGGGCATCATCATCGGCGCCATCGTCATCATCGGGACCGCCTTTATCCTGCGGACCATCTTCTTGATGTACGGCGTAGCGGTCAGCGATGCCCTGGGGCCGGAGCTGCGCCGCCAGGTCCTCTATGCCATGTTGCTCATCGACCTGATGGGTATCTTCATGCTAGCGCTGTGTTTCCCGCTGTTCGATTTCGTGCGCACCGAGACCATCCTGCATTCAACCAACGCCCAACTGACACAACTCGCGGAGCGCGACCCCCTGACCGGGACCTACAACCGCCGGGTCTTCATCACCCGACTGGAGACCGAACTGCAACGGCATCGCCAGACCTCACTCCCGCTGTCGCTGATCCTGTTCGACATCGATCACTTCAAGCAGGTGAACGACACCCATGGCCACGGGATCGGCGACCAGGCGCTGCGGCATGTGGTGGAGACCGCCCATCGGCACCTGCGCGGCAGCGATCTGCTCGCCCGCTTCGGCGGGGAGGAGTTCATCATCCTACTCCCCGAGACCCCGCTCGCCGGGGCCCGCGGGGTCGCCGAACGGATCAGGGGCGGCCTGGAGGGGAACCCGGCCAAATTCCCACACATGGCCGCGTTGCGGATCACCAGCTCGTTCGGTGTCGTCTGCACGGATGAGCGCCACCGGACCATGGATGAACTGCTGGGCGCGGCCGACCTCGCCATGTATGCAGCCAAGCACGCAGGCCGCAACCGGGTCCGCAGCGAGCCCTTGCAGGACGAGGAGCCGACGGGCCGACTGGGTGACGTGGCGGAGATCTGCGCCTAGGCAAAAGCCCCGTAGGGTCCGCTGATCTCGTTCCCGCGCGCCGCGTGGGAATGCCTCCGCACCGCGCCGCGGTGCGCACCGGGCGCGGCGCGCCGCGGCTGGATTCCCACGCGGCGCGTGGGAATCAGGATCGGTCCGCGCAGCCGACCCTACTCAGATCCCCGCCGATCGGTCCGGCGCTCCAGCCCGCGGCGCGCGCGGCCACAGGAAGACGATCAAGAGGACCAAGCCGACGGCCGTCCCCCCCACCACCCAGGGGTTCGCGCGGTGCATCAGGGCGAGGATGGCGTGCAGATGCTCCTCCAGGTAATAGACCCCCAGCCCCCAGACGCCAACCCACAGTGCCGCACCGAGCAGATTGAACTGCGTGAAGCGCCACCAGGGCATTTCCAGGATACCCGCGGCGATGCCGTTTATTTGACGCAGCCCGTCGAAGAACCGGGCCCCGACGATCAGCCACCCCCCCCAGCGGTCGAAGGCCGACTCCACCCGTTGCAGATGCCGCTCATCCACGCGCAACCGCCGCAGCAGCGCGCGCCCGCCCACCCGGCCGATCAGATACCCCAGGCTGTTGCCGAGGGCCGCCGCCACAAAGGCGGTGAGCAACAACCAACCGATGTTCAGCCCGGGGCGCGCGGCGGCGTCCAGCGCGGCGGCCACCAGCAGCGTCTGCCCGGGCGCCGGGATGCCGACCCCCTCCACCCCCACCGCGAGCGCGACCGCGCCGTCGCCGTAGCGGTCGAGCCAGGGCTGGACGCGGGCGAGCTCGTGGCGGAATTCAGCGCGGATGCGGCTCCCGGTGGTGGCGGGCGGCGCGGCGACTTGAGGCGGTGCGATAGCGGGCGGGGGCTGGTCCGCTGCCGCGGCACCCAGCGTGGACCCCAGCAACAGCAGGGCCGCGGCGGCGAAGGGAAGAAAGGACTTGGCGTGACGCATCATCTGGGACACCTCGGTTGATCTCGTCTCCACGCGCCGCGTGGGGATGCATCCGCACCGCGCCGCGGTGCGGGCTTGGCGCGGCGCGGCGCGCCGCAGCTGGATTCCCACGCGGCGCGTGGGAACCAGGAGCGCGACGGGGGGCGCCCTATCCACCCGAGCCTTCGGCGGCCTGGCGGGCCTGGGCGAGGACCTGGTCGATGGCGGCTTGCAGACTCGCCGGGTCCACCTGGCGCTGGCGCAGCCACTGGGCCAGGGGGGCGAAGGCGGGGTCGGCGAGCAGCTCGGTGAGAAGGGGGATGGCGGGCTCGGTGCCGGCGGCGTGGGCGCGGCGGAAGACGATGGCATAGTTGTGCAGCGAGGTCTGGAGGTGCTGCCCCAGCTCGGCGACGAGGCAGTAGGCGAGCGCGGCGAGGTCGTGGCCGGCCGATTCGCCGAGTGCGGACTGGGCGCCGCTGCCGTCCAGATAGACGGCCAGGTTGTTGTGCGAGCTGGCGCGGTCGGCGGGGGCCGGCAACTGCTCGCACAGGGCCAGCGCGCGGCGCAGCTGGGTGATGGCCTGGGCGCGGTCGCCTTGCCGGTCGAACAGGTCGGCGAGTGAGCCGAGCACCTTGGCGCGACAAGCGGGATTGTTCTCGAAGAGTACAAGGCAGGCCTCCAACTCGGCCTTGGCCTCGCCATGGCGGCCGAGCATCATCAGCACATTGGCACGGTTCATCCGCGTGGCGCCGAGGTCCTCCGCCGGGCGTTGCAGTGCGCGCTGGGCCTCCAGGGTGGCATCCAGGCGGACCAGGGCGGATGCCCAGTCCTTTTCCGCGTAGTCCGCCTGCCGGGCGATGTCGAGTGCGCCGATCAGGGTGCGGGCGAGGGGCTCGGCATCCGGGGCCTCAGGCACTGAGTGGCCAGCGCGGTGCCGTTCCCACCACCCCTGGACCTGGGTGAGCCGCCGCTCGACCTCGGGCAAGGCACTGGCGGCCCGGCCCTCTTGGATGTCAATGCGCAGGGCCTCCAACTCGTGGGCGACGATATGAACGGAGGGTCTGCATGCCCTCTTGAATGCTTCGGCGGATTCGAGGTGCCGCCGCCGGGCGCCGTCGAGGTCGCCGACATCACCGAGTGCATTTGCCCAGTTGCCGCTAATCCAGGCCAGGTCCGACCAGGCCTGCCTGGCGCACTCGCCCCCCGCCTGCGCGGCGGCACCGGCCTGGCCAGCGGCCTGCTCGTAGAACGTCAGGCCGGCGTCGGGGCGGCCGGCGTTACGCAGGGCATCGGCGAGGTAGCAGAGGCAGGACCAGCGTGGCCGGCCCTCCGGTGCCAGGTCCGCGGCGGTCTCCAGATGCGGGGTCAGTGCCTGGAGCAGCACCGGGTCGCTCGTGCTGGTAACCAGGTCACTCGCAAAGCCGCCCAGCCGCTCCCAGGCCGCGGCCTGGACGCAGTAGACCAGTGCGCGGTTGCCCGCCTGAATGGCCCTGGTCATGTCCTGGTGCAGCAGCCCCTTGAACGCCGACTCCAGCCACTGCGCATAGGCGAGGCGTATGCCGTCCTCAGTCAGGTCCGCCCGGTCCGCCGGGTGCCGCTGCATCCAGTCGCGAATGCGCTCCCGCACCAGCTCGTGACAGCCGAGGTTGGGGTTCTCGTCTGACTCGCCGGCCCGCTCCTCGGTCACGAGGCCCAGCGCGACCAGCCGGGCCAGGAGCGGGACCGCGTCGGGGCGGGTCCGCACTGCGGACCCTACGGTGCGCGGGCTTGCCGTAAGGTCCGCTGTGCGGACCGGCTCATGGGCGGCTGGAACGAGCCCCTGATCCTGCCCACCCCAAACCCCCAGCACCAGCCCGAGCGTCTCGGGCTGATTAGCCAATGCAATGACCCACAACAGCCGCCGCGCCTCCAGGCTCAGGTCATCGAGCAACTGCCCGATCGACCGCCCCAGCGCATCGTCCAGATAGGCAAGCTCCGCCGCATCCCCCGGCTGCATGGCGAAGAGCCCCGGGAGCCGCTCGAAGCCCTTGGCCTCTTCCAGTGCCGCCAGCGCGGCCAGCAGCCGCGGGCGCAGGGCCGGGTCCGCCGCCAGCCGCGCAAGCCGGTCCATCAGGAGCGGATGGAAGCGGCTGGCATGGAGCAGGCGCCGGGCGAGTTGCCGCTCGGCGGGGTCGGTACCGAAGATCATCCCACCCAGGGTCGGCTGCTCGCGCAGATAGAGCGTCGCCTCCGCGGCGGGCAGTGGGCCGAGCAGTACACCAATGGCGGCATCGCCCGCCAGCGCGGCCAGGGGCCGACGGCTGGTTATGAGTACGCGGGAATGGGCGCCGACCAGACCAGCGGCGAGTGCCGCGAGGCACTGGTCCCAGGCCGGGTCTTGGCAGGCCCAGACCGGGTTGGCGCCGGTGGGATCAGGGCCGGGCTCCGGCCTGGGCTTGAGATTGGTCTCGAAATTGTCCAGCAGCAGCAGGATCGGCTCGTCCCGCAGTGCTCGGACCAGGTTGTCGATGAGCCGCGTCAGGCGCTCGGGGCCGGTGAAGCCCGGCTCCGGGTTGCGGTGGACGGCATCGGCCGGGTGGGCCTTGACGTGCTCGTGGTAGCGGCCGAGTTCGCCACGGAGCTTGAGGTCGATGTCGCGCAGCCAGGCGTCGAGCCCGAGCGGGCTGGGCTTGACCTGCCAGGTCAGGACCCAGTCGAACCCCTGCTCCCAGAGGTCCAGTGCCTCGGCCGCCAGCGCGGTCTTACCCATGCCGCCCAGGCCGACAATGACGGCGACGGGCTTGGTTTGCGCCTCGGCGCCGGTACCAATGAAGTCCGCGCCGAGTGTAGCCAGTTCCCAGGTGCGCCCGACAAAGTGCGGATGCGCCGCGGTGGTCAGCTCGGCGATCTGATGCAGCCGCCGGCCGCGCGGATCGGGCGCACCGCCGCGGCCGGGTCGCAAGGTCAGCCCGGGCGCCTCCTCGCCATAGAGGACCGGGGTAGCATGGTCGCAGACCTGGAACCAGGCCGGCGCCTGCGCCGGGCCATCGAGCAGCGCCCGGCGCGCGAGCGTCAGCGCGGCAGCGGCGTCCTTGGGCCTGGGGTCGGCGAGCAGTGCGCGGTAGAAGTTGAGGGCCAGTTCACGGGCATAGTCGTCACCGACGGCATAGCGCATGGCGACCACGGACGGGACGCCGCCTTGCAGCAGGGCGTGGGCGGTACCGGTGTAGCCGGGCTGGTCTTGCAGGTCCAGGTCGCGGGTGAGGTCGGCGGCGATCTGCTTGGTGGCCGGCTCCTTGCCCTGGGCCAGCGCAAGAAAATCGTCCCAGTCCTGGACGCGCAGCAGGTCGCCGGAGTGGCAGGCGCTGAGTAGGAAGAGGCGCGGGAGCAGGCCGCCCGCGTCCAGGAATAGATCGAGCAGGTCCTGGCCGGAGATCGGGTCGCTGGCCCCGCCGGGTTTGGCGAGTTCCAGCAGATTCAGATTGCCGTGACCGCTCCAGTGGACACAGTGGTAGCCGCCGTGGCCCTGGACCTGGGCGATGAGCCGCTCCCGCGTCACGCCGTGGCTCAAGAAGTGGGCGACGACCTGGCGGTTTGGGTAGATCGCCTGCTCGAAGAACCGCTGGAGTGCACGGCGCTCGCGGCGCATGCCGAGCGGCTGGGAGCCGCACGCCTCGGCAAAGACGAACAGCACGCGCAGCGGTTCGTCCGGCGCCAGGTCCATGGGCGTGGAGGCGGGGTCCTGCCGGTCATGGACGACACGGACCAGCAGGTTGCGCTCGGCCAGGCTCTCGGCATCCGGGGCCGGGCGGGCCAGTTCCCAGGGGACCCGGGCCAGGCAGCGGCCAGCGGGTTGTCGCGCTCTGCCGCGCCGGGCAGTTGGATGCGCAGTGTGCGCTGGGTCCGCGCGGCCCAAAGCTCCTTGAAGATGTCGGCGCCCAGGACCTCCTCGGCGATGCAGACGCCGATCTCGGCCAGGGCGGCACGCTGGCCGGCCTCGTCGCAATAGAGCCGCAGGTAGTCGCGCAGGTCGAAGAGGCCCTGTTGGCGCCCCACCGGGATGGTCTTGAAGTCGGTCTGGCGGTAGGCGAGCTGATTGCCGGCGCCGTCCAGCAGGCGGAACTCCGCGGTGCGGCCCGGGTAGTCGGCGGTAACGACAAGGTCGAAGCGGGCAGACATGGCGGCGCGTGCTCCTGCGATGGGTCCGGGGTCGGCCGGGCGGCACCGGTCCGCGGCCAGCCAGGCGGGGACTATCATCCGAAAAAAGCCACAGATGCGCAAATGGCTTGGTTCCCATGCGGCGAGAGTCGCCGACAGTGGACGCGGGCTCGCTGGGAGCGCCGACATTTTGTCGGCCAACCGCCGCAGGCGGTTCGCCGTCTTGCGGTCAATCGCCACGGGTTGGCCTTCGCGAGGTCCAACGGCGCTGCGCGCCGTCGCCGACAGAATGTCGGCGCTCCCAGGTAGTACCTGGCGGCGGCGAAAAACACAAAAACCCGGCCCGGCGTGAGCCGGGTCGGGTCCTGGGCGGCATCCCTGCCGCGGCGATCAATTCGCCCGGATCAGCCTTCGGGAACGATATCCACCGTCACCGTCGCCTCCACCTCGGGGTGCAGACGCAGCGTCACCGGGAACTCGCCGGTGGCACGCAAGGCGGCCGGGAGACGCACCTCGGCCTTGACCACGGCCACACCCGCGGCGGTGAAGGCGGCGGCGATATCGCCGGTGCCCACGGAACCGAACAGACGGCCCTCGTCACCCGCCTTGCGGGCGATGGTGACGCGCACCCCTTCCAGGGTGGCCTTGCGCGCCTCGGCACTCGCCAGATTTGCGGCGGCCTCCCGCTCCAGTTCCGCCCGACGGGCCTCGAAGGCCTCCAGGTTCTTGGCCGTGGCGGACACGGCGTGCCCGCCGGGGACCAGATAGTTGCGGCCGTAGCCGGGGCGCACGCTGACCTTGTCACCAAGGGCGCCCAGACCACCGACATTCTTCAGCAGGATGACTTCCACTTCGCTTTCCTCAAATCTTAAGGGGTTAACCGCCGCGTGCCCGAGGCCCGCGCACCGTCAGCCTGGGCTGTCGGGGCGCCGCCCGAGGCGCACGCGCAGATCGGCCCAGATATCCACCAGGCCGATACAGGCCACCAACACCAGGGTGCGGGGCATGAATGCGACCAACAGCACATAGAAACCCACCAGCCAGCGACGGTGCGCGCCGCGCTCCGTGTGCAGTTGGTGGATGACCGCCAACCCCTGCATCAGCCACAGGGGGGAGAGTACGAGCAACAGGTCCGTGATCAGGCCTGGACCGGGCCACCAGCCGCCAGCCACCGCCAGGCTCACCCCGGCGATACCAAACAATGGATGTAGCCGAAAGGACCGGAAATCGGCCCCGAAGCCGCCCGGGTTGTAGACCTGGGCCTGCCACCAGCGCCCGATGAAGAGGCCCAACAACACCTGGAGCATCAGGGCCGCGGCAAAGGCCCCAGTCAGCCAGGGGGTCAGGCTCGCAAAGAGCGCCTGCGCCACGTCCGCGTCCAGCCCGCCATCCTTGACCAGGGCCGCCTGGAAGGGCTCCATCAGCCGCAGCCAATAGTGGCCCGGATCGGCAACCAGCACGTGAATCGCCAGCATCGCCCCGGCACCGACCAGCCCCGCCACCTGGGCGGTGAACGCCAGTGAGCGGGAAAAGCGCAGGACCGCAGCGAGCACCCACACTGGCAGCCAGAGGATCAGTACCACCGCCAGGGCCGGCCAGGGTGAACCCAACAGCAGGGTACACAGCACCATGCAACCGAGGCCCGCCAGGGCGCCGACCCTGACCCCGTACCCGCTCCCATTGCGCAGGGTGACCAGGGCCACCGTCGCGCTACTCAGTAGCCCGACGAACGGCAGCAACAGGGACAGGACCCCGGTCCCCCAGGCGACCAGCGCGGCCTGCGCCGGTCCCCGCGTGATGAATTGGGCCAGCGGCTTCATCGGCCAGGGACGGGCGTGAATCCTGGCCGGTGCCGGGCGCACGATGCGCCCAGGCGGCTCGGGATCAGGATCAATGCGCGTCGGTGTATGGCAGCAGTGCCAGGAAGCGGGCGCGCTTGACCGCTTGGGCCAACTGGCGCTGATACCTGGCCGAGGTGCCGGTGATGCGGCTCGGCACAATCTTGCCGGACTCGCTCACATAGGCCTTGAGCAGGTTGAGGTCCTTGTAGTCGATCTCGGCGATGCCTTCGGCGGTAAACCGGCAGTAACGCTTGCGACGGAAGAAACGGGAGCTATTTTCCATTTTATCTGGCCCTTTGAATTCGTTGGTGGCCGAGGTCGGTCTCAGTCGTTATCCAAGTCGCCGCCAAGCGGCTCCGGACGCTCGCGCTCCTCACCGGTCTTCACCAGCGGGGACGGCTCAGTCACCGCCGCGTCGCGACGCAGGATGAGGTTGCGCAGGACGGCATCGTTGAAGCGGAAGGCACTCTCCAGCTCGTCGATCGCCTCCTGGTCGCACTCCACGTTCATCAACACATAGTGGGCCTTGTGGACCTTGTTGATGGGGTAGGCCAAGGGCCGGCGGCCCCAGTCCTCGAACCGGTGGACCACACCGCCGCGCTTCTCCAGGTTGCCACGGTAGCGCTCTACCATGGCCGGCACCTGCTCGCTCTGGCTCGGGTGCACCAGAAAGACTACTTCAAAATGTCGCATTGCTGCTCCTCACGGATTGGCAGCCTCCAGTCCTGGTGTTGACCACCCGGGGACGGTGAGGCAAGGAGTTTCCCGGATTGCGGGAAACCGAGCATTATACGGAGTGCTCGGGCAGAGTCAAAGCATTGATTCGCTGTCAGCCGAGCAGCTGGGTCCCGCCCAGGTAGGGCCGCAGGGCCGGCGGGACGCTGATCCGCCCGTCCGCTTGCTGGTAGTTTTCCAGCACCGCCACCAGGGTACGGCCGACCGCGAGCCCGGAACCGTTGAGCGTGTGCAGCAGCTCCGGCTTGCCGGTCTCCGGGTTACGCCAGCGCGCCTGCAGCCGGCGCGCCTGAAAATCGCCGAAGTTGCTGCACGAGGAGATCTCACGGTAGGTCTGCTGGCCGGGCAGCCAGACCTCCAGGTCATAGGTCTTGGTCGAGGAGAAGCCCAGATCCCCAGTACACAGGGTCACCACCCGGTAAGGCAGGCCCAAGCGCTTCAGGATCGCCTCGGCGTGGCCGGTGAGTGCCTCGTGGGCGGCGGCGGAGTCGGCCGGGCGCACCAGTTGCACCAGTTCCACCTTCTCGAACTGGTGCTGCCGGATCATGCCGCGGGTGTCCTTACCGGAGGAGCCCGCCTCGCTGCGGAAGCACGGGGTGTGGGCGACCCAGCGGCGCGGCAGGGCGTCCGCCTCCACGATGGTATCGCGCGCCAGGTTGGTCACCGGCACCTCCGCCGTCGGGATCAGATAGAAGTCGCGCTCGCCCGGGACTTTGAAGAGATCCGCGGCAAACTTGGGCAACTGACCGGTCCCGCGCATACTCTCTGCGTTGACCAGATAGGGAACATAGACCTCGGTATAGCCGTGCTCCTGCGTGTGCAGGTCCAGCATGAACTGGGTCAGCGCGCGTTGCAGCCGGGCGAGCGGCCCGGACAGGACCACGAAGCGCGCACCCGTCACCTTGGCCGCCAGGTCGAAGTCCATCCAGCCGAGCGCGGTACCCAGGTCCACATGGTCCTTGGGGGTGAAGTCGAAGTGGGTCGGCTCACCCCAGCGACGCTCCTCCCGGTTATGGGTCTCGTCGGCACCGTCGGGAACGCTGGCGTCCGGCAGATTCGGCAGGCTGAGTGCGATCTCGGCGATCTCGTCCTGGATGGCGGTGAGCCGATCCTCGGCGGTCTTCAGCCCGGCCCCCAGGTCGGCCACCGCGGCCAACAGCGGCGCCGCGTCCTCACCCGCCGACTTAGCCCGGCCGATCGCCTTGGCGCTCGTGTTGCGCTCATTCTGGAGTTCCTGCACGCGGACCTGCAGGCCCTTGCGCTCGCCCTCCAGAGCCTCGATGCGGGCGGTATCCAGCTGCATCCCGCGGCGGGCGAGTTGGGCGGCAACCAGGGCAAGGTCGGTCCGAAGCAGGCGGGGGTCTAACACGTGGCGTCACCAGTCTCGATGAAAAGGGGCCGGGCCGGCAGGCGGCTTCCGGGTTCAGGCGCAATTCTACACCGGTCGCCGCGCGCTCCCGCGCGCGGCGACATGCGGCGACATGCGGCGGGGTCGCTATCCGCCCCGCAGTCCAACCCGGCATCCCGCCGCGCACCCACCGGCGGCAGCCAGTCCCGGGGCCTGATAGACTCCCGTGATTGCCCGGGGTAATCTAGTACCCGGTTCCGTCCACGGAGGACCTTCCTGCTCTGCGGGTCCTCCTTATTTGATTGGGGAGGGGCATCATGAGCAGCAGGTATGACCCGAAGAACCCGCGGCCCGGCTGGAATCCGGGGCCGATGAATACCATCCTGGACGCCATCGACCACCAACCGCTCTGGGGCGGCATCACCACCGCCTGGCGCCGGCCCTACAGCCGGAACCTGACCGGCGTCGAGTTCGATATCAATGAGCTGACACCGCAATACGAGCCGCCTGCCGGCCTCACCGCCATGAATATCTGCACCGTGTCCAACTGGTGCCTGAGGTTACTGATGGATGGGCGCAAGTCCGCCGGCCTGACCCTCGATCATGTCGTAGCTGCCGATGGTTGATGCGCAAGACGCCGCCGCGCCCCAACCGTCCGCGTTTACCGGCGGCCCGCGGACCTACGCCGGGATGGCCGCCTTGGTCCTGGCCTTCATCCTGCCGGTCTTCGTCATCGTCATCCCCTTCCTCGGCCTCTCCGCCAAGTGGTCCGCCCTGCTCACCACCGGATTGCTGGTCGGCGGCCCGGAGTTGCTGACCCTGGTCGCGGTGGCACTCCTGGGCAAGGACGCGCTGCGCTATTTCACCGACAAGGTCAAACAGGCCCTGTGGGGCCTGGTGATCGAGACGCGGGTGTCCAAGTTTCAATACTATCTGGGCCTGTCACTGTCGCTCGCGAGCATTCTGCCACTGTATATCTATGGCTATCTGCCCGGTCTGCTGCCCGAAGGCGGGCGCATCCCGATTCTCGCCGCCGCGGACCTGATCTTCATCGCCAGCATGTTCATCATGGGCGGGGAATTCTGGGAGAAGGTCCAGCGGATCTTCGTCTGGGAGGGCAAGGACTGAGCGCTTAGGTAGTGCCTGGCCAGAAACCGCAAACCCCTTTCTTGCTCAATCTGTTATAATCTGGCCCCATGGTTTAAGTTTG
>CAILVI010000429.1 GCA_903837595.1 uncultured Thiodictyon sp. | reverse complement strand
TGGCCGGCTCGATCGCCCGCCTGATCGGCTCCTCCCAGGCTGGGAGGCTGGAGATCCACTCCTCCAGTGCCTGGTCGTAACCGGACAGGAAGCTCTGGGTCTGCGCATCAAACGCGGCCTTCACCGTCTCCAGCTTGTCCGCCAAGGACTCGGCATGACAGTTGGGCACCGCAAACCCGCCAAGAAAGCGGGTTCCGAAGTAGCAGCCGTCGTCATCCCCGCCCAGGAGGGCAGCGATGTCGATGGCGGACTTCGTCGGTTTCTTCGGCGGGAGCGGCGATGCCGGCGGGTGCTCGGATGCCGACTGAATGCGCGGGAGGTGCCTGACCTCCCCTTGCGTGTTGATCAGGCGCCGCCCCACCGGCTGGTAGCCCTTGTTCATCTTCTCGGTCCGCCGCTGATGGATGACCGCGCGGGTCAGACCGATCTGGTTTTGCACCAGATGGCCTTCTTTTCCCCACCGGACCTCAAAGAGTCCGGAACCGGTGCCCATCTCGGCGTAGCCCCACTCCTTGGCCGATCCATCGGGATGGGTGAAACGGAACAACTCGTAGGTCTTGCCGTTCACGGTTGCGACCCATCCCAGTAGTCGCCGAACACGTCGGCCGCGATCCGGTGGATCGCCTCCTGCTGCTCCGGCTCCGCGCGGGCGGTCAGGGCCTGCGACAAGGCATACTCGAAGACCTTCGGGGCGCCCTTGAACGTCAGCGAAAGGCCCGCCCAGCGGACCAGGGTCCGCGTGCTCATCGTGACCGTCAGCTCCGCCCCACCCTCCCTGGCGCCGACGAATAGCCGGCGAATCTCGCCGGCGACGGTGATCATCTTCTCCGCGATCAGGTCCGGCAGCTTCGGGACCTGGGTCTTGATGATTGCCTTCTCGACCGCGGGCTCGGGGTAACCGACCTGGACCACCCGGAAGCGGTCCATAAACGCCAGGTTCTGGCGCAAGACCCCCTGATAGAGGCCCGAGCCGTCCCCCGCGCCTACCGAGTTGCCGGCGGCGAACACCCCTCAATATCGCAATCTCAGCGGCAAAAACTTTTTCAGCGTTACTTGACGGGTTATGGATCATGCGCTAACGTCTCCCCGATTGCCTCTGGGCAGCCGGGGGATCGAGCCGGGTACAGCGAGTGCGTGTAAATTTGCCAAGCTCACTTTAATTTCGGAAATACCGTCCTGAAATGTATTCGAGCCTGCCCCCTTTTCTTACCTTTTGTGATTTAATGATAGACTTTTGGGCGTAGACAGCCGTCTATTTAATGCCGAGAATAGTGCAGGAAAGTTGAAATGGCTGTAGAAATCTACGAACAGAGCGCCATTGCTTTTATTGATATTCTTGGATTCAAGAATGCCCTGAAAAACGAATCAAAGGCCAGGGGGATTTTTGATGCCTTATCTAATATTAGGAATAGAGTGGGGAAATATTATTCAGATCCAGATCGCGTGTTATTTCGAGGTATACTCGATATCGAACTAACGGCATTCTCAGATTCCATTGTTATTTCTGGATCAGAGACTCAGGCGATTATAGTGTTATTTGCCGCATTAGAGTTTAGTCAGATCCTTGTTGAAAAAGGCTTTCTCTGTAGAGGCGCTATTGCATGTGGAGATCTGCACCATAAGAATAGCATTTTATTCGGAAACAGTCTCGTAAGAGCATATGAATTAGAAAGAAGCCAAGCCGTCTATCCAAGAATAATTCTGGATGATCGAACTCAAGAACTGCTGAAT
>CAILVI010000428.1 GCA_903837595.1 uncultured Thiodictyon sp. | reverse complement strand
GAGCAACCCCCACCGAGGATTACTGCCGCTCACCAAGCTTCCATACACTAATCGCTGTGTAGTGCCGACCTTTGCCCCTGCGGTGCAAGCCAACCAATGGGTTACGTGAAAAATAGGCGCGAATAGTCGAAGACGGGCTAAATCTTGGCAGCCGCATGTGCTGCGTGAGGAGGGCGCCGTCGATCTGCGTGCCTACACCTTCTGCGTACTGGAGCAATTGCATACCGCGTTGCGCCGCCGCGAGGTCTTCGTGGCGCCGAGTTGGCGCTATGCCGATCCGCGCGCCGGCCTGCTCGCTGGCGCCGAGTGGGAAGCCACCCGGCCGGTCATCTGCCGGACGCTGGGGCTGTCGGCCAGTCCGGAACCGACGCTGACCGCCCTGGCCGCCGAACTGGACCGCACTTACCGGGCCGTGGTGTCGCGCTTGCCCGACAATCCGGCGGTACGCTTCGAGCTGACCGGCGACACCCCCGAACTGATCCTCAGTCCGCTGGAAAAACTGGAGGAACCGGCCTCGCTGGTGGAGCTGCGCGAGCGGGTCGCCGAGTTGTTACCCCGCGTGGAACTGCCGGAACTGCTCCTGGAGATCGCCGGGCGGACCGGCTTCACCGAGGCCTTCACCCACCTGTCGGAGCGCACCGCCCGCGCGGCCGATCTGCAAGTGAGTCTGTGCGCCGTGCTGATGGCGGAGGCCTGCAACACCGGGCTGGAGTCGCTGACGCGTAGCGATGTCCCGGCCCTCAAGCGCGACCGCCTGTCCTGGGTCGACCAGAACTATCTGCGCGACGAGACGCTGACGGCCGCCAATGCGACCTTGGTAGCCGCCCAAAGTCGCCTGGCGCTCGCCAACCTCTGGGGCGGCGGCGAGGTGGCCTCGGCCGACGGCATGCGCTTTGTGGTGGCGGTGCGCTCGGTCCATGCGGGTCCGAATCCGAAATACTTCGGCGTCGGGCGCGGGGTCACCTGGTACAACCTGCTGTCGGACCAGTTCTCTGGCCTGAACGACATCACCGTACCCGGGACCCTGCGCGACAGTCTGATCCTGCTGGCCGTACTGCTCGAACAGCAAACCGACCTCCAGCCGACCCAGATCATGACGGACACCGGCGCCTACAGCGACGTCGTCTTCGGCCTGTTTCGGCTGCTTGGCTACCGCTTTAGCCCGCGGCTGGCCGATGTCGGCGGCACCCGCTTCTGGCGGATCGACCAACAGGCTGACTACGGCCTGCTCAACGCGGTATCGGCCCACCACCTGAGCTTGCAGCGCATCATCCCGCAGTGGGACGACATCCTGCGCCTGGTCGGCTCGCTCAAGCTCGGGCGCGTCCCGGCCGCCGGCATCATGCGCACCCTCCAGGTCGGGGAGCGCCCCACCCGCCTGGCCCAGGCGATTGCCGAGTTCGGCCGCATCGACAAGACCCTGCACACGCTGACCTACATCGACGACGAGGCCAAGCGCCGGGCGACGCTGACCCAACTCAACCGGGGCGAGGGTCGCCACAGCGTCGCCCGCGCCGTGTTCCACGGCAAGCGCGGGGAACTGCGTCAGCATTACCGCGAAGGCCAGGAAGACCAGCTGGGCGCGCTCGGCCTGGTGCTCAACATGATCGTCTTGTGGAACACCCTCTACATGGAGGCCGCCTTGAACCAGCTACGCGCGCAGGGTTACCCGGTGAGCGACGCCGACGTGGCGCGGCTGTCGCCGTTGCTGCATGAGCACATCAACATGCTGGGACGTTACTCGTTCTCCGTGCCGGAGGCGGTGGCCAAGGGCGAACTGCGACCGTTGCGTGATCCCGCGGAGGGATAGGCGAACGCTCCGCGTGCAGCATGCCGACCGCCAACGTGTCCCTCCGGCAAGGCTGCATGAAATCGCGTCCCTGGCCCGGTAGCGTAGGAGCCCCGTTTTTGGTGATCCGGAGGCTCTACGATGTCACTCTCACTCCCCGCCGCGGCCGATCTACCGCAGACGGCCGCGGCCTTTGCCCACTGGCGTAGCCCCACGTCGGCGGGCGCGCGCATTCCCGAGGAACTGTGGTCGCGGG
>CAILVI010000427.1 GCA_903837595.1 uncultured Thiodictyon sp. | reverse complement strand
GTCTATGGCGACATCGGCACCAGCCCACTCTATGCAATACACGCGGTATTTGCCAACGATCGTCATCCGGTCCCGATGAATACTGAAAACATTCTGGGCGTGCTGTCCCTGGTATTTTGGGCGCTGGTGATTGTGGTCTCGCTGAAATACGTGGTCATCATCCTGCGAGCGGACAACCGGGGCGAGGGCGGCATCATGGCACTCATCGCCCTGGTGCAGCGGCGCCTGGCCCATGTGCCTCTGGGGCAACGGTTGATCGTGCTGGGTCTGTTCGGCGCGGCATTGTTCTATGGCGACGGGATCATCACCCCCGCCATCTCGGTGCTGTCGGCGGTGGAGGGTCTGAAGATGATCGAGCCCCATCTGGATGCGTGGGTCACTCCCTCGACGCTGGCGATCCTGTTCGCACTGTTCGCTATCCAGCGGCACGGTACGGCGTGGGTGGGGGCCTGGTTCGGACCGATCATGGCGATCTGGTTTATGACCCTGGCCACCTTGGGCATCGGCGCCATTATCGAGCAACCCGGCGTACTGGTCGCACTGTCGCCCATCTATGCCGTGGCCTTTTTCATGGATCATCCGCAGTTGGCGTTCTTCTCCTTAGGCGCCGTCGTGCTGGCGATCACGGGGACCGAGGCGCTATACGCAGACATGGGCCATTTCGGCCGCACCCCGGTGCGCCTGGCCTGGAGCACGCTGGTGTTTCCGGCCTTGGTGCTGAATTATTTCGGCCAAGGGGCGCTCCTACTGAGTCAACCGCAGGTCGTCGATAACCCCTTCTTCCGACTGGCCCCAGGCTGGGCGCTGGTACCCCTGGTGGCACTGGCCACGGTGGCGACCGTCATCGCCTCCCAGGCGGTGATCTCCGGGACCTTTTCGCTGACCACCCAGGCCATTGCGCTCGGTTATCTCCCGCGCATGACGGTGTTGCACACCTCCAGAGCGGAACGTGGTCAGGTCTATGTCCCGGCGGTCAACTGGATACTCTTTGTCGCGGTGACCGGGCTGGTGTTGAGCTTCGGCAGTTCCGACGCATTGGCCGCCGCCTATGGTGTGGCCGTCACCGGGACCATGAGTATCACCACCGCGCTGGTGTTCGTGGTCGCACGGCGGCGCTGGCGCTGGGGTCTCACCCGCACCTTCGTCGTGCTGGGTCTCTTTCTGGCCATCGACCTGGCCTTTTTCGGGGCCAACCTGCCTAAGCTCGGCGATGGCGGCTGGCTCCCGCTGAGCTTCGCTGCGCTGCTGTTTATCCCGATGAGCACCTGGAAGCGTGGGCGGACGCTGCTCATTGCGCGCCTGACCAAGGACAGTCTGCCACTGACGCTCTTCGTGCCGCTGATCGAGGGCGAAGGCATCCCCACGGTGGCGGGGACGGCGGTCTATCTGTCGGGCCGCCCCGGGCAGGTGCCCCATGCGCTATTGCACGTGCTCAAACACTTCAAGTGCCTGCACGATCGGGTGATCGTCCTGCACATCGCCGTGTCGAGCAAGCCGCATGTCGCGCGGAATAAACGCGTGCGGATCGCGCCCATCAACGCCCGTTTCTATCAGGCGCGGATGGACATCGGATTCATGGACGCCCCGGACATCACCGATGCCATGCGTCAGTGTCAACGCCGCAACATTCCCTGCGACTTGGAAAACACGACGTTTTTCCTCGGACGCGAGACCCTGGTGCCGACCAAAGGCGCCGCCATGGCCATCTGGCGACAGAAGCTCTTTGCCGGCCTGTTCCGCAACGCCATCAGCCCTGGAGCCTATCTGGGCTTGCCGCCCAACCGGGTGGTGGAACTCGGGGCGCAGGTGAATCTCTAGGCGACGCTTTGGTAATAGAGATTCTGCGGGTGACGGGCCTCGGCAAAGAAATACCAGCGCTCAGCCAGCAGCCCGGCATACTGGATGAAGAAGGCGACGATCGCCAGGGTCCGGGAATGGGTCAAGTAGGCCGTACCGATCAGCAGGATCGGGACCGCGAAGACCAGGATGAGGAAGGCGCGGCGCACCCGCTCCAGGGTGGCCTCGCTGCGGCCATGGAAGAACTCCCGGGTATTGAATGAACCACCGGTCGCCCCCTGCGCCTTCTGTGCCACGAACAGGTGGCGCACCCCGATGGCGCTCTGGATCGTACTCTTGGGCTTCAGATGAGCGTTGCGGTACAGCGAGGCCAGCCGGGTCAGCAACGCCAGCACGGTGAACACCAGCCACCAACCGCCGTAGACGGCGGCCAGATGGTTGCCGCTATAGGCCGCATAGCCGGTCGCCAACAGGAACCCGGAACTGAGTCCGAACAGGGCAAAATTGAGCACGGTGAGCGGCGAGCGCCATTCCCGCAGAAAGGGCACGCCGGCATAGACCATGGCGGTACAGCCGAACAGCGCAAAGCTCGCCAGCGCAGCCACCAGGCCGATTGCGAGCGTCGGGTCTACCCGTAGCCAGCCCCCCAGGATGAACCAGGGCTGGGTATAGCCCAACCAATGAGCCAACCCGAAGGCAGCGGTCAGGGCCATCACCAGGGGCAGGAGCACGACTTCGCGCGACAGCCACGACGAATGCCAGCGCGCCGCCGTCCGCCAAGCCCGCTCCGGCCGCCCCAGGTGGAAAAATGAGGCCAACAGCCCGGCGAGCAACAGAAGCAAGGCCAACAGGCTGCCGAAACTATAAAACTCAGTCGATTGTTCAGGCAGGAAACTGGCCAGGGAGTAACACTGACCGGTATAGAGGGCCAGGAACAACCCCTGACCGGCGCCGATCAGGGTGGTCAGGAAAAGGACTGAGAACTATGGCGGTCTCGTGGGCCCACTGCTAGTAAGCGGAAACACGCTATACGTGGCCATACTTGATGGCCCTAAGAGTCTGGTGGCCGTTGACACAAGAACGCACCACGAATTGTGGGCAAGAT
>CAILVI010000426.1 GCA_903837595.1 uncultured Thiodictyon sp. | reverse complement strand
GTGCCGGGCGGCGGCGGGGTCCGGGCGCGGCGTAAAGGCCAGATCGGTCAGTAGGTCCATGGGTGCAAGTGTTCTGCGGCGGCGACGATCCGCTGATTAGACCCGGGACCCCGGGTCTGATGCAAACCGGACCCGCGCTAGGATGTTCAATCTGACCCATAAAGGCGCCCAAGATCCCATGCAAGAACCGTGTTGCCGGGAAGGAACAGCCATCGGTTCGGCGCACTGGTGAATATGATGATGCGCACGGTACACGCTGATGCCCAAGCTCGACAAGCGCCGAGCGATTGGTCAGACTGCGGGACGCGGTGACATGACCGCCCTGCCGGAGAGTGCACGACGTGATGAACGCATTCAAGAGCCCCGTGGCCCGTCTGGCCAACCTAGTCCAGCGATCGCGTGATGCCTGGAAGGCGAAAGCGTTGGAGCGGCAGCAGCGCCTGCGTGCCGCGCAGGTCAAGATTCGGGATCTGGAGCACAGCCGCGCGCATTGGAAGGCGCGCGCGCTAAAGGCGGAGGGTGCGCGAACGGGAGCGGATGAGGCCCTGATGCCCGCTGATGACGAGCCAGCGGATGCGCGACCGCGCCTTGCGCTGTCCCCGCCCGTCGGTCATCACTATTCGGTCCTGGTCATGCAGTTGACCCTGCGGATGTATCTGCACGCGGGGCGCGGCAGTCGCGGCGTGGCGCGGGTATTGAATCTGTTCGGCGCGATGCTCCCGGTGGCGGCGCCGGCCCACACGACCGTGCTCAACTGGGTCTATCGCTGCGGTCTCGCGATCCTCAATCGCCAACCGGAGTGGCGCACGGATTGGATTTACATCGCTGATCATACGATCGCCTTGGGGTCATCGAAGTGCTTGGTGATTGTGGGAATCCCGGCTAATACACTGCCCCAGACCGGTTACAGTCCGCGTCACGATGCGATGCAGGTGCTCGCCGTCGAGATCACCGCACACAGCACGGGGCCGTGGGTCGCGGCGGTGCTCGGGCGCGTGGCGCAACGCACCGGCCCGCCGGTCCAGATCGTTGCCGACCACGGCAGCGACCTGTGCAGCGGCATCGCATTGTTTCAGCAGCACGCCCCCGCGTGCGTCTATACCTATGATATCTCTCATCGTATTGCCACGTTGCTGAAGGCCGAACTGGGCCGGGATGCCCGCTGGGAGGCGTTGCGGGCGCACTGCCGCACGACCTGGTCGTCGTTTCAGCAGACCGATCTTGCCTTCCTGCTGCCGCCGCGGCAACGCATCAAGGCGCGTTTCATGAACCTGGATGTCCATGTGCGGTGGGCCCAACGTCTCCTCGCCTATCATGATCGCGGCGACTTCAGTGCGATCCGCGCCCAATACGTCCTGAATTGGCCGGCATGGGAACACCTACGCGCGCGATTCGGCACCACCCGGGCGCACCCAGTGCGGGCCATCGTCGGCATTCGCTATCCCGATCAGGCGGCTTTTTGCCAGGCACTGCAGACGCATTCAGACCTCGCGTGCGACGCGCTCGACGACAGAGTTTGGCACCTCACGGACACTGGGTACGGCCGCTTCCTCGACGGCTTTGCCTGGCTGCTGCCCTACCGGGATGACTTGGTGGATTACGCGCAAATGATGGTGCAAGCCAAGCTGATTCAGTCGCATCTCACGTCCAAGGGCCTCCACCAGGGTGCCCCAGAACAACTCCAGGCCGCCCTGCCACCCCCGTCCACGCTGACCCCGCGAACGGCCATCTTTACCCAGAAAATCCTTGCGCAGGTCGAAGTGGAAGCAGCGAAGATCCCGACCGGCAGCATCTGGCTAGCCTCCTCCGACATCATCGAATCCGTCTTCGGAAAATACAAATGCTTTACCGCCAGGGGGCCGCTCAAGGAGCTTGGTAAGCTGGTGCTTGCGATTCCTGCCTTCATCGCCGACTTGACGGCTCCATTGATTCGCGAGGCGATGGAGTCGGTGCGCACCATCGACGTCGAGCACTGGGTGAAAACGCACATCGGCGCGTCGATGCTGGCCCGGCGTCGGCATGCGCTCATCGATTCAATGCTAGACACGGAAACTGCATGAACTTAATTTGCGATATACGTGAGAGATTGAACATCCTAGTACCACATGATGGAAGTGCTCGGACCATGTCAAGCTAGACTGCCAACGGCTTGCCCTGGTAGGTCCAGCGGAACGGCTTAGCCATCGTCTTGTTGAAATAGTCGATAAAGTTGTTGATTTTCTGGCACAGGTCGTCGACCGATGAGAAACTCCCTCGTCGAATGACTTTGCGTACCAGAATCGAGAACCAGATTTCGATCTGATTCAGCCATGAGCTATGCTTCGGCGTAAAGTGAAAAACGATGCGATGGGTCGGGTCGCACAGAAACGCTTGGCGGGTTGCCACGGATTGGAGAATGCCGCACTTGCCTTTGACCCCAAGGTCGCCTTCAAAATCGATGTTTTCGGCAACTAAACGCACGACTGACGCGGAGGAATGGGTGTTGAGATTGTCCAGGACCACGTGCAACGACAACGGTGGCGAGCACTGCGAGCTCTCAGCGATCATGGGGAATAAGAAGTTCGTAAAATCGGCCTCGGTGCGCGTCTGGCCGAGTTGCCCGGTCACCTTTCCGGTGGCGACGTCGAACTCGGCAATCAGGGTGTGGGTGCCGTGGCGGATGTACTCGAACTCACGGCGCTCGACGCGCCCCGAGGTCATCGGCTGGGTCGGAGCAATTCGTTCAAGTGCCTGAATTCCTGTCATTTCGTCAAGCGAGGAAGTCTTGATCCCCAGCGCCGCCCGCGCCGGTGCGAGACGGTAGGTCTCGCAAATATCTTGGCATTTTTCCGCGAAATGCGCGTCCGGCTTGGCCTTCAGCCAGTATTGCGAGCGATGCGGTTTGAGGTCCGCTTCTTGAAGAAAGCGCCCGATGGAGCGCGAGGAGATCGAATCGACAATCCCCCGTTTCATCGCCTCGTCGGCGAGCTCCCATTGCGTCCAATGCGTGATCGCCCGCCCGCTGTCTTGCGGCGCCTCGCAGGCCAGCGCGACGATCGTGCAGATCTGCTCCGTGGTGAACGTTGGCGGGGTACCGGAGCGTGGCGCATCGGACAACCGCTCCGCAACGCTCGCGTCGGGGTTCTCCGCCCACCGCCGCCGCCACCCCTGGACCGTGGAGCGACCGATGCCGAGTTGGTCCGCCGTCGGCCGCACGCCGACACCCTGACCTGCCAGCAAGATAATCTGCGCACGCATGGCCAATTGCTGTGGGCAGGTCGCTTGTCGTTCAAGCGACTCCAGTTGTTGACGCTCGCGATCGGTTACGAGGACAGGGGCAGGGCGAAGTAGGGGCATCGCAAAAACCCGAACAGATGAGGAAAACTTTCTATTTTACAGCACACTCTTCAGAAACGGTATTAAGATTTCCATCGTGCGGTACTAGGTTGGCATCCCCACGGCCCTTGCTAAGAGCCTCGGACGAGTCGCTCGCTGACACCGTAACGCGGGTCTGCTTCGGGCAGCCCCGGGTCGGTTTTTGACGCTTCGCGGGGCTCAGCCGGG
>CAILVI010000425.1 GCA_903837595.1 uncultured Thiodictyon sp. | reverse complement strand
GATAGCGTTCCTTCAGGCGCAGGGATTGCACATAGTCGCAGAACTGTTCGCGGCTGACCGTCTCATTGGCAGCAAAGAGCCCGGCGATCCCGCGCAGGATTTGCTCGTTGGCCAGGAGGCGACTCTCGATGCTGGCCCGCACTTTGGCGACCTGCACGTGGAAATTGGCGCGCAGTCCCGCGAGCTGCTGGTGGCGCCAGTCCGACCACAGCAGCCCCGTACCGGCCAGCGCGCCCCACAGGATCAGCCAGGGCAACAGGCACACCCACCAGGTACGCGCGCCCCGCAGCAGGCGCGAAATAAACCAGGGACGACCACGCTCGGCGATCATGATGCGGAGGTCGCGCGGCTGAAGGTGGCGTGAGCGCTGGCCGAGCGCGGACGGCCCTCGCCGCTCTGGCGTCCATCGGGTTGATGCTGCCGCGCCATGCTAGGGGGCCGCCTCAAGCGTCCTGTCGCCGGGGGCGGTGGCGGGTGGCTGCAGGGGCAGGCCTCGCGCATAGACCTCAAACTCTGCCGCCGGGAGCGGCCGGCTGAACAGATAACCCTGAGCGATCTCACACCCTTCGTTCTTAAGAAAATCCGCCTGGTCCTCGGTCTCGATGCCCTCGGCGACCACGCGCAACCCCAGTGTGCGGCCGAGCGCGATCACCGCGCGGGCGATGGCGCAGCCGCCCAGGTCCGCCGGCAGCCCGGCGACGAAGGAGCGGTCGATCTTGATCTCGCTCACGGCCAGCCGGTTGAGGATACCCAGGGAGGCATAACCGGTGCCGAAGTCGTCGATACCGACCGCGATCCCCACGGCTTGCAGGCGAGCAATATTCGCCGCCGCCACGGTCGGATTGGTCATGATCCAGGTTTCGGTGATCTCCACCGCCAGGCCGCCGGCGCGTATTCCCACCTCGCCGCAGATCCCCGCAATGGTCGCGGCCAGGTTCGGGTTTTGGGTGTCGCGGCCCGACAGGTTGACCCAGACGGCCGCCTCCGTCAGCAGTCCCTGGTCCTGCCAGACCTTGACCTGCGCGGCGGCGGTGCGCACCACCCAGGCGCTGAGCGGGACGATGAGCCCGATGGACTCCGCCAACGGGATGAAGCGCCCCGGTTCGACCAGGCCGGCCGCCGGGTGGTGCCAACGGATCAAGGCCTCGCAGCCGACCAGCCGGCCGGTCGCAAGTTGAATCTGGGGTTGGTAGTAGAGCACGAATTGTCCATTGGCCAGGGCCTGGCGCAGGTCGCTCTCCAGCGAGACCAGGGCCAGGGCCTGCGCCGTCATATCCTCGGTGTAGAAGCGAAAGGGGTCACGGCCCTGCTCCTTGGCGCGATACATGGCCGCATCGGCATTGCGCACCAGGGCCTCCACCTCTTCGCCGTCATCGGGGTAGAGACTGATGCCAATACTGGCGGTCACATAGAGCAGCCGGTCGGCGACCTCGAAGGGTTTGTCGAAGGCCTCGACCAGCTTATGGGCGATCAGTCCGGCGTCACTGCCGTGCGTCAAGGCCCCCAGAACCACGGTGAACTCATCACCCCCCACGCGGGCGACGGTATCGCCCTCGCGCACCAGGTCGAGCATGCGCCGGGCGGCCTCGCGCAGGATCAGGTCGCCGGTCGAGTGGCCCAGGCTGTCATTGATCGACTTGAAGCGGTCCAGATCGACGAACAGCAGGGCCACTTGGTGGTGCTCGCGGTGGGCGTGGCGTAGCGCCTGCTGCAGGCGGTCGGCGAACAAGAGGCGGTTGGGCAGCCCGGTCAGGGGGTCGTGCTCGGCCAGGTGTTCCAGTTGCAGTTCGCGCTGCTGGAGCTGGGCGGTCAGGTCCAGGTGCGCCGTGATGTCGCGCGAGGACTCGATCACGCCCCGGATCTCGCCTAAGGAGCCGAGCAGCGGCGAGCCGATCACCTCCACCCAATGGATCTCACCATCCGCCCCCAGGTTGCGATGGACCACCTTCACCGACTTCCCACCGGCCAGGATTTCAGGTACCGGACAGCGATGCTCCGCACTGTCGCAGGGGGCGTGGCGGCCATAGATGGCGCCGTAACAGGTCAGCGCGCAGAGGCCCTCGGCCGGGATGCCCGCTGCCTGCCGTCCCGCCTGGTTCATCAACAAGACCCGGTAATCGGTGTCAATGACCACGATGGGCTCGCTAACCCCGTCGATGACCGACTGGAGGAACTGCTGTTGGGCGAGGAGTGCGGCGCGCGCCTGGTTGATCTCGGTGATATCCGAGAGGATCACGCGGCAGGTAGACGGGGCCGCTCCGGTCAGGTGCCAATGCTCGCGGCGCAGCGTCAGGCGCAGCGCCCGCCGGGTGGCCGGCGGGCGTCCCAGACCGACCTCGATGAATTCCTCATCACCCGTGGACAGTACCCGACCGAGGCTGTTGAGCAGGACGCGGCCGTCCCCGGGGGGCAGCCACGCCCCCAGAAACAGGCCTTCCACCCGCGCCCGCTCCATTCCCAATAACTGGGCGGCGGTCAGGTTCAGTTGGGCAATCTGACCCTGGCGGGTGAGTGTGGCATAGGCGACTGGCGCGAAGTCGTAAAGGTCGACGAAGCGATCGCGGGACTCCTCCAGCGCCTGCTGGGCCGCGCGCAGTTCGCGGTTTTGCATCTCCAATTCGACCTGGTGAACCTGCAGGGCATGGGCCACGCGCACGGGATCGTCGACGGCGATGCTGACTGCCTCGCGCTGCAGCATATCGAGTAGCCCGGCGAGGATGGTGTCGGTCTGCTCGCTGAGGGAGGGGATGCTGGGCATGGTGGATTCCGGATGGGATTGGGACCAGTGTCGCGGGGGACGGTGCCGCGCGTGCTGCGGTTTGGTATGCGCCCGTCCTGGCGGTGGCCTTGATCATGGTTCCGGCCGCCGTAGGTCGCCCTTCAGGGCGACTGCTCAGCATCGCGCAAGCCTGGTCGCCCTGCCCGTGGCCGGAACGCTGTTCAAGGCCCTGGTGGTTAAGGTGCTTGATCTGGCGGTGGGTGCAGTGCACCCGCTTTGGTCAACTGCTGCAATTGCGCCAGCAAGGCCGCCCGCAATGCGTGGAGCTCATCGCGCCGTGCCAACGCTTCCGGGTCCCGGCCCTCGGCATGGAGTGCGCACAGCTGCACGGCCAGCGCGTGCAGTTGTTCATGTAACGGCGCCATGACCTGGAAGCAGGGTTGCGCGCCATAGTGGTGCAGCCCATCACCATCCAGCCACCGGCCCAACTGGCATTGGTGGCGATCCAGCGGCGGCGGGGTCTCACGGGTTCCATTCAGGTGGCTTTCCAAGGCAATCACCCAGGCGCGGTGCTCGGTGCCCGCACACAGCAGCGGTAAATCGCGGTGCCGCACCGCCGGCAGGTCGACCCAGGCGGGGGCCGGGCGCCAGGCCGCGGCCCAGCCCGGGAGCTCCGCCGCCGGCATGGGGTGGGCAATACAGTGGCCCTGGGCCAGTTCGCAGCCCAGTTGCAGTAACAGTTCACCTTGGGCCGTGCTCTCCACCCCCTCGGCGATGACCTGGCGGCCAAAGGTGGCGGCGAGCCCGAGCACTCCTTCGAGGATTTTCAGGTCGTCCGGGTCGTCGAGCATGTCATGCACAAAGCTGCGGTCGATCTTGATCCGGGCGACCGGCAGGCGTTTCAGGTAGATGAGCGACGCATAACCCACGCCAAAATTGTCCAGCGCACAGGGGATGCCAAGGCCGGTGCAGGCCTCGATCACCTGGGCGGCGCGGGCCAGGTCCCCCGGGGCGCAGGACTCCAGCACCTCCAGTTGGAGATCGCCGGGGAGGACCGTCGGATGGGCCGCCAGCCGTTCGCGCAGTCGGGTGACGAAGTCCGCCTGCTGCAGCGCTCGGGCGCCGACATTGACGCTGATCGGCAGGACCAGTCCGGTCGCTCGCCACTGCTCGATCTGGGTCAGTGCGGCCGCGATCACCCAGTCACCCAGTTCGACGGCCAACGGATGGCCCTCGCTCTCCGGCAGGAAGTCGGTGGGCAGCAGCAGGCCACGTTGCGGGTGTTGCCAGCGCAGCAGGGCCTCGGCCCCGATGACGGTGCCGGTGCGCATATTCACCTGGGGCTGGTAATACAGCACGCATTCGCCCGCGGTCAGGGCCTGGCGCAGACGCCCCAGGCATTCGTGATGTTCCCGGACCAGGCGGTCGGAGTCGGCGTCGAAAATGTGGTAACGGTTCTTGCCCTCCTGTTTGGCCTGATACATCGCCTGGTCGGCCTGGCGCAGCAGTTGTTCGGCATCGATCTCATCCGCCTGCGGGTAGAAGGTGACACCGACACTGGCGGAGACCTGCAGCAGGTGTTCGCCGATTGGCACCGCCTGGGCGGCGGCGGCCACCAGGCGGGCGAGCAGCGGCGCGCTCACGGTGCGGTCGGCCAAGTCCAGCAAGACGGCGACGAATTCGTCGCCGCCGATGCGCGCCAGCGTGTCGCCGGCGCGCAGCCCGCCCTGCATGCCGGTAGCGGCGGCGATCAGCAACTGATCGCCGGCGGCGTGCCCATGCGCATCGTTGATGGCCTTGAAGCCGTCCAGGTCGAGAAAGACCACGGCCAACAGACGCCGGTGCCGCTGCGCCTGCGCCATGGCTTGGCGCAGGCGGTCGGCCAGCAGCACGCGGTTGGGCAGGTGGGTGAGTGCATCGTAATGGGCCATACGCCGCAATTGGCGCTCCTGCGCCTTGAGCTGGGTGATGTCCGAGAACAAGGCCACGTACTGCCGGGGGTGGCCCTGGTCATCGCGCACGGCGCTGATGGTCTTCATCACCACATACACCTCGCCGTCCTTGCGCCGGTTCCACACCTCACCGGACCAGCGGCCTTGTTCGACCAACGTGCACCACAGGGCGGTATAGAAGGCCGTGCCCCGGCGCCCGGCACCGAAGAGGCTTGGGGGTCGGCCCACCACCTCGGCGCGGGTGTAACTGGTGATCCGCGTGAAGGCATCGTTGACATCGATGATCGTACCGTCGGTGGCGATGATCATGATGGCTTCCCAGGCGTGGGTGAAAACGCTGGCGGCCAGGCGTAGTTTGTCTTCGGTGCGTTTGCGCTCGGCGATGTCATGCACATTGGCCAGCAGAACGACCTTGCCGTCTAGTGTCATGGCATTGAGCAGCACCTCGGCGATGAAGGGCTGGCCATTGTCGGCACGTTGGTGCATCCACTCGAAACGGCAGTGACCGTGCTGCATCGCAAAGGCGATATGCTGGTTGGCCAGGGCGATCGACGCCGTGCCGCACGGCTGCTGTGGCGGTGACACATCGGCGGGGTGGCAGGTGCAGAAGGCCTCCCGGGTCGCGCAGCCAAAGAGGGTCAGGGTCGCCTGATTGCAGTCCAGAAAGCGCTGCGCGTCGAGCAGCATCAGCGCGTCGGTGGTCGCCTCGAAGAGCGTGCGGAACTTCGCCTCGGAGCGGCGCAGCGCGGCCTCCGCCTGCTTGGTCGCGGTGATATCCAGCAGGACCATGCGGCAGGCGGCCGGGTACTCGCCGCGCGGGTGTGGGCGCTCGGGCTGGATGATCAGGTGCAGGTCGCGCCGGGGCTGGGGGGGGTGTTCCAGGCCGACCTCAATGGACGCCTCCTCACCGTATTCCAGTACGCGCGCAAGGCTGGCGAGCAGGGTGGGCCAGTCCCCGGGGGCGAGCCAGGTGCCCAAGACCAGATCCGGCACCAGTATCCGCTCCGTCCCCAACAAGTGGGCGGCGGTCAAGTTCATCTGGGTGATCCGGCCTGCCCGGGTGACGGTGGCATAGGCCACGGGGGCAAAGTCATAGAGGTCGGCGTAGCGGTCGCGCGATTCCTCCAGGGCCTGCTGGGCGGCGCGCAGCTCGCGGTTCTGGAGTTCGAGTTCGAGCTGGTGGACCTGGAGCTCGTGGACGATGCGCATAGGATCTGTCGCACGGACTGCTTCGCTGCGCAGTGCCGCGAGCAGCGCGGCGACGATGTGGTCAGGCTGGTCCGCAAGCGATGGCATGTGCAGCTCCCGTCTTGGTTGGTTACCCCCCCCCCCCCGCATGGTTAAGGATACACCAAACAGCGCGGCGCGATGCAAGGGCGGCGGCTCGCCGGGCGATCCGCCGGCACCTAAAGCCGATTCAGCGCCTCGAGCGCATCAAGCAGTTCCCCCGGCTCGGCGTCGTCGAGGCGGGCGAAGAGGCGGTTGGTGTGTGCCTCCAGTTCGCCGATATCGGTGTCGAGGATGATCTCCTTCACGCCGAGCAGGGCGCCCGGCTGGATGCTGAAGTGGCGCAGCCCCAGCGCGAGCAGGAGCCGGGTGAACCGCGGGTCGCCAGCCATTTCGCCGCACATGGCCACCGGGGTGTCGAGGGCGTGGCCGGCTTCGATGGTCATCCGCACCAGGCGCAGGATGGCCGGATGGGTCGGGTCGAACAGGTAGCTGACGCTGTCGTCGAGACGGTCGATCGCCAGGCTGTACTGGATCAAGTCGTTGGTGCCGATGGATAGAAAGTCCATACGCCGCGCCAGGGAGCGCGCGATCAGCGCCGCGGCCGGTACCTCCACCATGGCCCCCACCGGGAGCCGCGGGTCGAAGGCCAGGCCCTCGCGGGTCAGCTCCTCCTTGAGTTGGGCGATGAGGGCGAGTACCGCGTCGACCTCTTGCACGTTGGCGACCATGGGTAGCATGACCCGGATCGGTCCCAGTGCGCTGGCGCGCAGGATCGCCCGCAACTGGGGGCGGAACAGCCCCGCCTCTTTGAGGCAAAGACGGATGCCGCGCAGCCCGAGCGCCGGATTGCTGGCCCCCGGCCCCAGGTCCCCAAGGGCCTCGCTACGTTTGTCCAGGCCCAGGTCCAGGGTCCGGATGGTCAATGGCAGGCCGGCCAGCGCCGTCACGATGGTGGTGTAGGTGGCCAGGTGCTCCTCCTCGTCCGGGAGGTTGTCCCGGTTCATATAGAGGAACTCGGTGCGGTACAGCCCGACGCCGGCGGCGCCGTTAAGGCGTGCGGTCGCGGCGTCTTGCGGCAACTCCAGGTTGGCGAGCAGGCTGATCGCGGTACCGTCGCGACTCACCGTCGGGCGATCCACCAGGGTGTGCAGGTGTTGCCGACGGGCCTCAATCGCGCTCAGGCGTTCGCGGTAATAGTCCAGGGTGCCGGTGTCCGGGTCCGCCAGTACGGTGCCGGTCTCCCCATCGACGATCAAGGGCTCGCCCGGGCGCACGTAGCGGGTAATGTTGTGTACGCCGACCACTGCCGGGACGGCCAGGCTGCGCGCCAGGATGGCGGTGTGCGACACGGGCCCGCCATACTCGGTGACGAAGGCGGCGGCGCCCCGATGGCGCAGCACGATGGCGTCGGCCGGCGTCAGGTCGCGGGCGACCACGACGCACCCCTGAAGGTCGCGGTTGTCGGGATCGAACTGCAATTGGGCGCCCTGAAGGAAGCTCATGATCTGCTGGACGACGTGCTCGACATCGTCACGGCGGGTGCGCAGATAGGGGTCGTCCATCGCGTCGAAGACGCGCACCAGGATGTCGCGCTGCATCTGCAGCGCCCACTCGGCGCAATAGAGTTGGTCACGGATGATCTTGCGCACCTCGTCCACCAGGGCGACGTCCTCCAGCATCAGGAGGTGGGCGTCGATGAATTCGGCGATATTGAGCGGAGTCGCGTGCGGGACCTGGGCACGCACCATCTTGAGTGCCCGCCGCGCTGCGGCGACGGCCTGATTGAGCCGGTTTAACTCGCCTCCCACCTGCTCGGGGTGGATCGGGGTCGGGCTCGCGCTGGACAGCCCGTGACCGGTCAGGTAGGCGGGGCCGATGGCGACCGACTGGCTCGCCGCCACCCCGATGCCCTGAAATGCGATGGTCATTCCTCCTCCCCGAAGCGGTTGCTGATCAGCGCGGTGATCGCTGCCATCGCGTCCTCTTCGTCCTCCCCGGTGGCATCCACCACGATCCAGGTGCCGCGGCTCGCGGCCAGCATCATGATGCCCATGATGCTCTTGGCGTTCACCCGCTGGCCGCGCCGCTCGACCTCGATGAGGCTGGCGAACCGGGTGGCGCAGTTGACCAGTTTGGCCGCTGCGCGGGCGTGTAGTCCGAGTTTGTTGACGATCTGTAGGTCCCGATGCACCATCAATCTTAATCCTCTGCGTCCGGTCCGGGGCAGTGGCGCACGCCGTCGCGTCCCCCCGTCAGGGCCTTGTCAGCCAGGGTCTCCAGGTCCAGCCCGGCATAATTGAGCGCGCGCACCAGCATGGGCAGATTCACTCCGGCCAGGACCCGCCGGTGGGGGTGATCAGCACACAAGGCGACGGCCAGATTCGCCGGGGTGGCGCCGTAGATGTCGGTCATGACCAGGAGTCCGTCACCCGTGTCGAGCTCCTGCGCGAGGCGTTTTGCCGCGGCCATTATGCCCTCGCGGGGGGCGTCATTCTCCACCTCCAGTGACCCCGTGCGGGTCGGGCAGGTGCCAAAGATCTCGGTCGCGACCCGCAACAGGTCGGCACCCAGGGGGCGGTGCGTGATCAGCAGGAGTCCGACGCTCATGGCAGTTCCCGATGCCGGACCATGACCTTGTGCCCCATCTGCTCGAAGTGTTCGCGCAGGGCCTCCACGAGATAGACCGAGCGGTGCTGACCGCCGGTGCAGCCGACGGCGATGGTCAGATAGAAGCGGCCATCGGTCTCGAACAGTGGCACCCAGCGGTCAAAGTAGGCAGCGATGTCGTCGCGCATCGCGATGACGTTCGCGCTCGCCTCTAGGAACTCGATCACCGCCGCGTCGCGCCCGGTGAGTGGTTTGAGGGCCGGCTGCCAGTGGGGGTTAGGCAGGCAGCGCACGTCGAACAGGAAGTCCACGTCCTGTGGCACGCCGTGCTTGAAGCCGAAGGATTGCAGTAGGATTGAGGCCTTGGGTGAGGCATCGCCGGCCAGGCGCACCCGCACCAGATCGCGCAGTTCATGGACGTTGGTCAACGTGCTGTCGATATGGATGTCGGCGACCTGCCGGATCGGCTCAAGCAATTGGCGCTCCAGCTTGATCGCTTCGGCCAGGGAGCGCTCCTGACGGGTCAGCGGGTGGCGGCGGCGGGTTTCGCTGAAGCGGCGGATCAGGGTGTCGGTGTGGGCGTCGAGGAACACCACCTGGCACTGCACGCCGCGCGCCTGGGCGGCCTGAATCAGGTCGGGCAGGTTCTTCAGCTCCCCAGGGTTGCTGCGGGCGTCTACCCCCACGGCCGTGTTGCTGAAGACCTCGTCGACGGCGTCTTTGAGGCCTAAGGCCAGGTCTTTGAGAAGAAAGAGCGGTAAATTGTCGATGCTGTAAAACCCCAGGTCCTCCAGGGTGTGCAACGCGACGCTCTTGCCGGAGCCGGATAGGCCGCTGACGATGACGAGTCTCATAGTTGAGGTCTTAGGGCGAGGTCCGCGGGTGGATAGACATGACCGGGGATCAGTAGTCGCTGGGTGCCGGCCCCGGGCGCGGGCCGTCGGGTGGGTCCGGGCGGTCGTTGCTCAGTGCGCGTGCCTGCCGGTCGATGAAGTCCACACCGGCATCATAGCCCCGAATGCGCAGTATTTGGTGGCGCACCGCCGCCTCGACAATGATGGACAGGTTGCGTCCCGGGGCCACCGGCATGGTGATGCGCGGCACCGCCACCCCCAGGATGGTGCTGGCGGACAGGCTCCCGGCGAGCCGATCGATGCGGTCCAACTGGGTCAGGTCCAGCGGCTTCAAGTCGATGATCAGGTTCAAGGTCTTGCGGCGGACCACCGCCCCCTCCCCGAACATGGCGCGAATATTGAGAATCCCTAAGCCCCGCACTTCCAGGAAGTCGAGCAAGGCCTCCGGGCAGGTCCCCTCCAGCTTTTCCGGTGCAACGCGGGCGAACTGGGGTGCGTCATCGGCGATCAGGCGGTGCCCGCGACTGATCAGGTCGAGCGCCAACTCGCTCTTGCCGACCGCCGGGTCCCCGGCCAGCAGCACCCCCATCCCCAAGACCTCAATGAAGACCCCATGGATGGTCTTGCGTTCCGCCAGGGCATGGGTTAGGTAATAGCGCAGTTGATTGATCAGTTCCTCGTCGCAGACGGGGGAGCCGATCAGGGGCGTCCCGGTGCGTTCGGCCCACTCCCAAAAGGCCGCCTCCGGCTCGATGCCATCGGAGAATATGACAGCCGTTGGTCGGTCAGTAAAGAGTTTTTCGATTGTTTCCGCGAAGGCGGTGGTACCGAGCCCGGCCAGGTAAGCTACCTCGGCGCGGCCGATGACCTGCAGTCGGTTCGGGTGGATACAGTTCAGCGACCCGACCAAGGCCTGGCCCGCGAGGTTCGGGTCGTCCATGCGCACGGACCGCCGGGCGCTCGGTTCAGGGGTGAGCCAGCGCAGGCGGGTGCGGTGCCCGGTCTGCCGGATCAGGGACTGGAGACTGTCGGCCATGATGGGTGCATCTGCTGAAGTGTCGCGTGCTAGGTGGCGTCGAAGATGTGCAGGACGGCTCCGGCGCTATCCGCGTGGCGCAGCTGCCGACGCACCTCGGGGTCGTTGAAGCGGCCAGCCAATTCAGCCAGGAGTTGTAGGTGCTCCTCGGTCGCGGTTTCGGGTACCAGCAGCGCAAAGGCCACGTCTACCGGCTCACCGTCTGCCGCGTCATAATCCACCCCATGTGTGAGGGAGACGAAGGCGCCCAGGGACTGTGGCACCTCCTTCATACGGGCATGGGGCAGCGCAATCCCGTGCCCAAGTCCGGTGCTGCCCAGTCGCTCGCGCTCTAGGAGGCGCTCAAAGACCAAGTCCGGTTCCAGTCGCGGGTGGTCCGTGGCCAGGAGGCGTGCCAGGGTCTCGAGCAGCCGCTTTTTGCTCGCGATCTCAAGGCCGTGGGCGATGCGGCCCGCATTGATGAAGTCGGGGGGTAACATCGGCTACCGCTCCCCGCCGTGGGGGTGACAGCAGGCCGCCGGGTTGGCGCAACGACCTGAGTCGCGAAAGTGGGTGCGGGTCATGTCGGCTGGTTCCTCTTGGTCGTGCGGGCCGCAAGCGCTCGTCACTGCGGGTAGTGATCGTTGGCTGTGATCGCCCGGGGTGGCAACCAACGACAGCGCGAACGGATCCGTGCGCGGTGTCGGTCCGGCTGCGCCCCCGGGCGTTGGCGGGTTCGCGCCTATTCGGGCTCGCCGGTCTTGGCGATGCCGGCCGCCGTCGGGCGGTGGCTGGACTTCTTTTCCTTGTGGCGCAGAATCTGCCGGTCAAGTTTGTCGATCAGGGTGTCGATGGCGGCATACATGTCTTCATGCACCGAGTCGGCGAACAGTTTGTTACCGTTCACGTTCAAGGTTGCCTCGGCCTTCTTGGACAATTTCTCCACGCTCAGGATGACGTGGGCGTTGATGACGTGGTCGAAATGGCGAGCGAGTCGCTCGAATTTGGTATCGACGTACCCCTTGAGGGCTTCGGTCACGTCGATATGGTGACCCGTCAGGTTGATTTGCATAATTTGGTCTGCTCCTGTGGTTTCAAACCGCCTGTCAAGCCAGGCGTTTGCGTTCGTTCGAGGGTGGGATACCCATCGCCTCGCGGTATTTCGCGACGGTGCGTCGCGCAACATTGATGCCCTGATCGGCCAATTCTTCGGCGATCCGGCTGTCACTCAATGGCTTGCGGGCCGACTCGCCGGTGATCATCCGGCGGATCAGGGCGCGGATGGCCGTCGATGAACACTCGCCCCCGGCCGCCGTGTTCACGTGGGACGAGAAAAAAAATTTGAATTCGAAGGTTCCGCGCGGGGTATGCATGTACTTCTGCGTGGTGACCCGCGACACCGTGGACTCGTGCAGGTCGAGGGCCTCGGAGATGTCGCGCAGGATTAGTGGTTTCATAGCCTCCTCCCCGTGTTCGAGGAAGTCCTGCTGCAGTTCCACGATCTTGGCCGCGACCCGCAGCACCGTGTCGTTGCGGCTAACCAGGCTCTTGATAAACCAGCGGGCTTCTTGCAGGTGACTCTTCAACGCGACGCTGTCTGCGCTCTGGTCGCTGCGCCGGATGAGCCGTGCATAGTCGGCGTTCACTCTTAGTTTAGGCGTTGTTTCGGGATTCAGCTCCACGTGCCAGATCCCCGCGGCGCGGCGTACGAAGATGTCGGGTACAACGTACTCTGCCGGTGTGTCCGCGATCAAGGTGCCGGGCCTGGGATTGAGGTGTTGGATTACCCCCAGGGCGGCGCGGATGGCCTCTTCCGGCTGGCCCAGCAGACGCGCCAGGGTCGCCACGTCTTTGCGCGGCAGGTGGTCGAACCCTTGCTCGCAGATCGCAATGGCGAGCTCAAGTTGCGGGACGGTCGCCAACTCCGGCAACTGGCGCAATTGCAGCAACAGGCACTCGCGCAGGTCACGTGCGCCCACCCCCGCGGGGTCGAAGGACTGGACCCGGTGGATGATGGTGGTGACCTCCTCGGGCGTAAGGTGTGGGTCGTCGAGCGTGGTTACCAGTTCCTCGCAGCTGGTGCGCAGATAGCCGTCGCCGTCGATGGCGTCGATGACCACCAGCGCGATGGCCTCATCGCGCGCGCTCAGTCGGGCCAAATTGAGCTGCCAGATCAGATGGTCGTGCAGGGTCTCCGGACGGCTGCGCTGCGCGAAGGGGTCGAAATCCGCTTCGTCGCTGCCTTGGCCGCTGCTCGGCAGCGTGTTTTCATAGACGTCGTCCCACTGGGTGTCCACCGGCAGCTCGTCGGGCATCTCACTGGACTCGCCCTGGACCTCCCGTTCGATCGTCTGCTCCTGGACCGTGGCGGTCGGTGCGGGCGTTTCGTCTTGCACCAGTCGGGTGTCAGCCGCGTCGGCGGCCTGGAAGCGATCGGCCTCGTCGCCCTCCTCGAGCATGAAATTGCTGTCCAGAACCTCCTGGATCTCCTGTTGGAGCTCCAGGCTGGAGAGTTGCAGCAGCTTGATGGCCTGCTGCAACTGGGGCGTCATCGAGAGATGCTGGCCAAGTCGAAGCTGTATGGACTGCTTCATTGAGGGGGCTGCGTCTGGAGTGGATCGGTCGGGGCAAGCAAATTGAGTGCCTGATTTGATTCTAGCCTATCCGGGCGCTGTCGCGGAATGGATTCGCGCCGAACACCGTGCATGGTTCTCACATCGAGAAATCGGTGCCGAGGTAGACCTCGCGCACCTGCTGGTCGGCGAGCAGTTGTGCCGGGGTACCGGCGGCGATCACGGTCCCTCCGCTGATGATGTAGCCGCGGTCACAGATGTCGAGGGTCTCGCGCACGTTGTGGTCGGTGATCAGGACGCCGATGTTGCGCTCGCGCAGGTGCGAGACGATGGCCTTGATGTCGCCCACCGCGATCGGGTCGACCCCGGCGAAGGGCTCATCGAGCAGCATCACGACCGGGTCCACGGCCAGTGCCCGGGCGATCTCCAGTCGGCGCCGCTCGCCGCCGGACAGGCTCATCGCCTGCGACGCCGCGACATGGGCGATCCCCAGCTCTTGGAGCAGTTGTTCGCACCGCTCCCGTTGCTGGTGGGGCTGCAAGTCACGGTGGGTCTCCAGGATCGCCAGGATGTTCTCGCGTGCGGAGAGCTTGCGGAAGACCGACGCCTCTTGGGCCAGGTAGCTTAAGCCGGCCCGCGCCCGGGCGTGCATCGGCAACAGGGTGAGGTCGCGGCCGTTCAACTCAATGCGGCCGTGATCGCTCGGGATCAGCCCGACGATCAGGTAGAAGCAGGTGGTCTTGCCGGCGCCGTTCGGCCCGAGCAGGCCGACCACCTCGCCGGCATTGACCTCTACGCTCACGTCTCGCAGTACCTCGCGGCTGCGGTAGCGTTTGCGCAGGTGAGTGGCGCTCAGTGTGCTCATGGGCCGCGCTTGGTCGCCGGTGCGGGCGTCTTGGGCGCCGCCGGCGCCGTCGTGCCGGGTGCACTTGGCTTGTCCTTTGGCGTGACGGCGATCTTCGCCCGGCTGGTGCCCCCGGCCTGCATCCGGTTTTTGGCGCGATCCCAGACGATCCGCTCGCTAGCGACGCGGTCGGTGCCTTGGATCACCAGGGCGTCACCGGTCAAGACCAGTTCGTCGCGGTCGGCGTCGTAGTCCATACGCTTGGCAAAGGCCAGCATCTGCTCGTGTTTGTCGCCGTCCATCAGTTGTTGATAGGAGGCCGGTTCACCCCGGGCGATGATGTACTTGATGCTGTGGTCGCCACGGTGGTGGACCGTCACCTGATTGGCCAGCAGGCGCGTGGTCCCCTGGTCCACCTGGACCTGGCCTAAGTAGAGGCTGGTGCTTTTCGCCTCGTCGACCTCGACCTTGTCGGCCTCGATCAACATGGGTTGCTGGCTGTCGCTTTGCAGCGCCGCGGCGCCGAGCGTGGTCAGCCCCAGCGTCAAGGCGAGGCCCAGGTGCAGCAAGGTCAGGGCCGCTTGCGCGGTGCGGGCGCTCATCTGGTGGTCTCCGGGGCGTGCCCCGCAGCCGGTGGCGTCGGGGCGATCAAGATGTGGGCCCGCCCGGGAAACTCGGCCCGGGACGGGTGGGCATACCACAGTCGCATGCCCGTGGCGGTGAGCCAGTCGCGGTCGCTCGTGAGGCGCACCGGTTGGTCGCCCTGAGCATATTCAAGTTTGGGCCAGACGCGCATTTCGCTGCTGGTGAGCCTGAACGAGCGGGTTGTGGTGGTGCCCGTCCGGTCCACCCTGACCCGGTCGAGCAGGTGTACCTCGTCGTTATGATTCAACAAGAACCCCCGTTGCGAGCTGATCTCCCAGGGCGGGCCGCCGTCGCGGTCGAACAGGGTCAGGCGCGGCAGGTCGAGTTCGCCCAGGTCCTCCGCGACATACTCGCGCAGTTGTTGCGCTATCAGTCGCCGCGTCGGTCGACCGCTGGGGTCGGTGTCGACGGCGTTGAAGTCCGAGACGACGTACTTGGGGGTGCGCTCACGCAGGGGCTTGGGCGGTTCCTCAATCATGTTATGCAGTACCCACCAGGCCGCCATCGCGAGGACGGCGAAAACGATCGTCAGCCGGCCCTGTCGTGTCGTCAACACGGTCTGTCACCTCGCTGCTCATCCGCGGCATCCAGGCTACAAGTAGCGACTTATCATGGGTTCCAGGGTGCCCTGGGCCTCCATGACCAACTCACACAGTTCCCGGGCCGCGCCCCGGCCGCCGGGGGCCGCGGTACACCAATGGGCGTACCGGCGCACCACCGGGTGGGCGTCTGCCACGGCGATCGCCAGGCCCACACGGCGCATGACCGGCAGATCGATCACGTCGTCGCCCAGGTAGGCGATCACCTCATCCGTCAGCCCCAAGGTCCTTATCAGCTCCTCGTAGGCCGGCAACTTATCCCGCTGCCCTTGGTAGACATGGGTGACCCCCAAGTCCTGCATGCGGGTGTGCACCACCGCCGATTGGCGCCCCGAAATCACCGCGAGCGCCACGCCGGTCTCCCTCAGCATGACCATGCCGTGGCCGTCGCGTGCATTGAAGACCTTGAGCTCCTGGCCGTGGTCGCCCAGGTAGAGGCGAGCGTCGGTCAAGACCCCGTCCACATCGAAGATGACCAGCCGCACCCGGGCGGCGCGTTCGAGAATGTCTTGCATCAGCCGTTAACCTTGTCCTGTGTCTGAGTGGCGCGTGCGGCGCATCCTTTATACCACCCCGGAGCGTAGCAGATCGTGCATGTTCAGGGCGCCGATCGGTCGGCCCTCGTCGTCGATCACCAACAATCCGTTGATCGAGCGGGATTCCATCAGCCCCAGGGCCTGCGCGGCCAGCATGTGCGGGGCGACGGTGACGCCGGCGCGGGTCATCACCGCGTCGATCACGGTGTGGTGGACATCGACCCCGTGATCGAGCGCGCGGCGCAGGTCGCCGTCGGTGAAGACCCCGGCGAGCCGCCCCTCACCATCGACCACCGCGCTCATCCCCAGCCCCTTGTGCGACATCTCCTCCAGGGTCGCCATCAGCGTGCTCCCCAGGGGGACCTGCGGTATCCGCTCGCCGCGGTGCATGATGTCCCCGACGTGCAGCAGCAGGCGCCGGCCCAGGGCGCCCGCCGGATGCGAGCGGGCGAAGTCCTCGGCGGTGAAGCCGCGGCTCTCCAGCAGGGCGATCGCCAAGGCGTCGCCCATCACCAGGGTCGCGGTGGTGCTGGAGGTCGGCGCCAGACCGAGTGGGCAGGCCTCGCGTGCGACGCTCACATCCAGGTTGATGTCGGCCTCCCGTGCCAGCGTCGAGTCGGGGCGCCCGGTCATGGTAATCAAAGGCACGCCCAGGCGCTTGATGATCGGCAGGATGGTCAGTAACTCCGCGGTTTCCCCGGAGTTGGACAGGGCCAGGACGGCGTCCCGGGGGGTGATCATCCCCAGGTCGCCGTGGCTCGCCTCCCCGGGGTGGACGAAGAAGGCCGGGCTGCCGGTGCTGGCCAGGGTGGCGGCGATCTTGCCGCCGATGTGCCCGGACTTGCCCATGCCCAGCACGACGATGCGCCCTTCACATGCAAGCAGGTAGCTGCATGCCCCGACGAAGGCGGCGTTGATGCGGTCGCTCAAGGCGGAGACCGCGGCGGCCTCGGTCGCGATGACAGCCCGCCCCAGGTCGCGGATGCGGGCCTCCTGGCCGGCGGCCAGGTCATGCTTGCGGGTGCCGAGTCGGCGGGGTTCGGTCATCTGAAAACTCTCGGTCGACGGGGTGGTCGGTGGGCGCGATATTGGAGCCGGCGCAACCTTACACCAACCGTCGGGTGAAATCTTGCTCGGACGTGGTGGCTGACCGGGCGCGCAGGCGCGATCGTCAGCGCCGGTGCGCCAATTGTGCCCGCGTAACCGGGGCGGCAGGACCTAATACTTGCGCCGATTTCCCCAGGCCGGATCACCGGTGTTTGGCAGCGACGGAGCAGATCCCATGTCCCAACTGGCCCGCAAACGCGACCGCTTCACCTACGGCGACTACCGTCGCTGGCCGGATGACGAGCGCTGGGAACTGATCGATGGCGAGGCATACAACATGTGCCCTGCGCCGACGCGCATCCATCAGGAGTTGGTGTTGGAGATCGCCGCCCAAGTCCACGCCTTCCTGCGCGGCGGCCCCTGCAAGGTTTATGTGGCCCCCTTCGACGTGCGCCTGCCCAAGGCCGACGAGGCGGACGAGCGGGTGGACACCGTGGTCCAGCCGGATATCGCCGTGATTTGCGACCCCGGCAAGCTCGACGACGCCGGCTGCCGGGGCGCTCCCGACTGGATCGTGGAGGTACTGTCCCCATGCACCGCCGCCAAGGACCAGCGCGAGAAGCGCGACGCCTACGAGCGGGTCGGGGTGCGGGAATAACTGGCTGGTCCATCCCAGGGACCGGACCCTGATGATCTACCGGCTGGCCGACGCGGCCTATGGCCGACCCGAGGTGCAGCCGCTCACCGGCGAGACGGCGGTCGCGGCCATTGCGGGCCTGCGGATCGCCTGGCCGGCGGCGGCAGAAACCACCGGGGCGGCGCACTCGGAACTGGCCGCCGGCAACGACGATCGGCCTCCGGAAAGTCCGATTTGACTGCGAAGCCCACTCCAGCGCGCCGTCACAACATCCATGGACACCTCCGCACTCCTCCAGGACCTGCGTCGCCACTGCGGCGCCGACCGCCCCGACGGCCGCGTGATCGATACCCAGACCGGGCTCGCGGCCTTCGGGTCGCGGGTGTGCGACTGGTTCACGCACCGCTTGCCGGACGCGGCACCCGACGCCTCCCCAACGCAGCGCCTGGCCCTGCTCGCCCTGCTCGCCCGGCTCTTTCCGGGCTGTCTGGGGAACAAGTCCCCACTCGACCCGCTCGCCGTCATCCAATTCGAGCTGGGCCTGTTGGCCGCGCTGCCGCCCTTCGTGCCCGCGGATCTGGGCCCCGCCGATTGGCCGGTGACCATCCAGCAGCCGCTCGATGAACTCGTCGCGGTCGAGGGGCGCACCGGGCAGGTCGAGCTGCACTGCCTGGTGACGGTGATGGAGTCCTTCCTGCACACCCATTTCGTGGTGCAGGCCAGTCAATGCGCTTGGGGCGCCCTGCGACACGCGGGCGACCCCGGCGACGCCCGGCTGGGTGCGGGCACGGCCTTGCTGCAATGCCTGCGCACCAAAAAGTGCTTCGGCCTCACAGACTGGCTCGACTGGGCCGCGCTGCTCTCCACCGCCAACGCCGAGCACGCCGCTTTGGGCGCCCCGTCCGCCTTCCCGGCGCTCGACGCCATCCTGGAGCCGACGCGCATCACGCCGCAGCTCCCGCCCCAGGTCGCCGGGCGCTGGCGCCTGCGCCCGGATGAGCGCGGGACGCGCTGGGTCAAGTCCGGGGGCGCGGTCTACGACGGCCTGCGCTTCTGGTGCGTCGACCTGGTGCACGCCCATCAGCGCCGGCTCGACCTGCTACCGGTCACGCCGGGGCTCCTCACCCTGCTGCGCTACCTGATCTGGCTCTTTGACCCTTACCGCGGCCTCCACCTGGCCCTCATCGGCATCACCCCGGGCACCGCCGGGCCGGTCCCCGACGTGCGCGCCGTCTGGGAGGGCGCGACCCTCTACAGCGCCGCCAGCGCCCTGCACGGCCCCAAGGTGGATGCGCGCTTCAACCGTCCGCCCCTGCCCGGCGGCCCGCGCCCCTGCCCGGCGGCCCGCGCCCCCGGTCGCCGGCCCCGTCCCACCCGTGCGGCAATGCCAACCTCGACAGCGCCCTGCGCGACAGCGTCGACGCCCTGGCGCACGACCGGGAGCGGCGCTTCGGCTTCGATCTGGGCGCCCAGGGGTAGGCCGCCGCGCCGGCCGCGGCGCCCAGCCGCTACCCGGACCAGGAGGCCCTGGTCCAGCGGCTCCTGGCCGCCAGCGTCCCGCGCGCAGACGCGCTCGCGGGCATCCGTCGCGCCGCCCTGGCCAGCCCCCACCGGCGCCTGCTCCTCACCGGCTGCTCCGGCATCGGCAAGAGCGTGCTGCTCGCCCAACTGTACCGGCAGCTTGCCGGGCGGGCGGTCTATTTCAGCATGGACCAGCCGCCGCCCCTGGCCGCCGAGCCCGCGGCCCTCACCGGTCCGGGCGCCGGGGCCGAGTCCCTGGGGCCGCCGGTGCGCACCCACACCCTGGCCGGGTTCTGCCGCCTGGCCGACCGGCCAGGGCCGAGCGGGCTGCGCGGTCGGGAGGACGCCCGCCGCGAGCTCGCCGACTGCCTGGCCGCGCTCGCGGCGCAGGACCCGGCCCCGGTCTGGCTGCTGCTGGACGGGCTCAACCAGGCAGCCGACGCCAATGAGTTGCTCGACGGACTGCCCGAACCGCTGCCCGCCAACGTGCGCCTGGTGGCGAGCACCCAGGACATCCCCTTCGTCATCGCCAACGCCACGGCCGCGGGCACCCGCCCCTGGACGGCACTGCCCGCCGCCACCCTGGAAGACAATTGCGCCCGCGCCCTGCTCGCCGCCGCCTGGGGCGACGCCCCGGCGCCCGCGATCCCGGCGGACCTGCTGCAGGTCCTGCTCGCGCGGAGCCAACGTCTGCCGGTCTTCCTCCAACCCTGGGGCCAGTGGCTGCACGCCCTGTGGGAGATGCAGGGCGGCAATTGGACCGCGGTCGCCGCGCTGGTCGCCAAGGCCCCCCATGACCCCTTCCCGGACGGCTATCGCGATCGGCTCGATCAGGCACTCGCCGGCCACCGGCCCGCCTGGCTCCCGGCGGCGGCCCTGACGGTGCTGGCCCTGGTCGGACAACCGCTGTCCGCCGCCCAGGTGGCGCGCGGGCTGCGCCTCCTGTACCCGCACCTGGACGCCGGCGACGCCTTTCCCGCCCCCTGGCTGCACGAGCTGGCCGGGTCCTACATGAACCGCGGCAACGCCCATTGGGGCAAAGGCGACCAGGACGCGGCACTCGGCGACTACCGGCGCGCCATCGCGCTCTGGGACGGCCTGCGCGGCACCCTCGGCGGGCGTTTCCCGGCGGACTGGGCGACCTGGCACGAGCGGACCCAGGCCAACTAAGAGGCCCTGCTCGCCGCTCCCCGCCGCTGACTCTGGGCCGCCCAGGGCCTGGACCGCCCGCCCCGCGCCTGGTCCGCCGCCCGGCCCGAGACCGCGACCCCTGACTGGTCCCCGGCCCCGCCCTGCGTCGGACCCTGGCGGGCCAGGACCGGGGACGCGGCCGCGCCGCTGCTGGACGCCCTGGCCTCCCTGCTGCGCCCGCGGGCCGAGCCGACCCATGCCGCGGTCCTGGCCGACGGGGTCAGTGCCCTGCGCACCCTGGCGCCCTCCTGCTATCACGGCTGGCAACTCTGCGAGGCACGGGTGCGCTGCGCGGGCCAGGACGGCCCGCTCGCCTTCCTGGTCGCGGACACCGGCGCACTGCTGATCGCGGGCGAGGGCGCGGCCATCCAGGCCTTCAACCAGGCCGTCGGGCTCGCACTCCCCGGCCCCGCGTCCGCCATCGACTAGGCGCGCCTCTTCTGCTCCCTGCAGCGCGCGCCGGCCGGCCGTCTCCAGGTCATCGAATCCGCCGACCGGATCGCCCGGCGAGCGGACGCCGACCCGGCACTGGTCCAGCGGGTCGCGTCCGCCCTCCACCCGGTCCGCCACACCGGCACCGACGGCGACGCCTTCGCCCTGGAGGCCTGCATCCTCTATGGCTCCAACCTGATCTGCGCTCGCCTCAAGGTCCACCCCGGCGACCAGGTGGAGATACCCGAGGGCACCCCCATCGCCGACGATCTGCCGGTGTACCCGGAGCGCTTTGAAGGCGCGCTGCGCTTCCAATCCGATGCGCCCGGGTAGGGCTGGACAGGATGGCATTTGCCATGAACGTCGGGCCGGGACCCGGTGGGAGCGGCTTTAGCCGCGACGGCACCTCACAGGTTGTTGCAGCCTCGTCGCGGCTGAAGCCGCTCCCACGGCGCACAGCAATTCCAAATTTGAGGATACGTCGGGCCACGGCACGTAGGCTGCCATCCTCATCCGGCTCGGGGCTGCGTTGAGGCACGATTGCAAGAACCGAGCAGAGCCCCGAAGGGGCATGACATACCAGCCCAGGGCGTTGCCCTGGGCTGGTATATATCGCCCCGTTGGGGCTTTGACCGGTGCCGAGCGCGCCGCGTCCGCTGGAGGGCGTTGCTAGGGTCAACCCCGGTAACGGCGGGTCGCCAAATTTGGAATTGCTGCACGGCCTTCGCGTCACTTGACGATGCCGGCTAAGGTCTGGATACTGTCCGGCTTTATCCGACGAACACCAACAGGCGGTCCGGTCTCCATGGGAGGGCGACAGAGTACAAAGTTCCCCGATGGTGCCCCGGCTGGCGGCGCGGGCGACGCCGTGTCCGATCCGGTGACGGAGTCAGCGACCGGCTCGGATTGTCTCGTGCGGATTCGTGGTTTGAGTTTTTCCCGTGGTGCGCAGGTGATCTTCGACCAAGTGGACCTGGATATCCGGCGCGGCGCGGTGACCGCCGTGATGGGCCCGAGCGGCACCGGCAAGACCACCCTGCTCAAGCTGATCAGCGGCCAGTTGCGCCCGGATGCCGGCTCGATCGAGGTCGACGGTGAGCCGGTGGAGACGCTGGGCCGGTCCGCGCTGTATCAGTTGCGCCGCCGCATGGGGATGCTGTTCCAGAGCGGCGCTCTGCTGACCGATCTCAACGTCTTTGATAACGTAGCCTATCCGCTGCGTGAGCACACCAAGCTGAATCCGGCCATGGTGCGCAAACTGGTGCTGCTGAAGTTGGAGGCCGTCGGGTTGCGTGGTGCCCGGGACCTGATGCCGAGCGCGCTCTCGGGTGGCATGGCCAGGCGCGTGGCCCTGGCCCGCGCGATTGCCCTGGACCCGATGATGATCCTCTATGACGAGCCCTTCACCGGCCAGGACCCCATCTCCATGGGGGTGCTGGTGACCCTGATCCGTCAGCTCAACGACGCGAGCGGGCTGACCAGCATCGTCGTCTCCCACGATGTGTGTGAGACCGCGAGCATCGCGGACTATATCTATGTGATTTCCAACGGCCAGGTGATGGCCCAGGGGACCCCGGCCGAGATCGCGGCGGAGCGCTCGGCGTGGGTGCGCCAGTTCATGGATGGCCTGCCGGATGGTCCGGTCCATTTCCAGTACCCGGCGCCCAGTCTGGCGGACGACCTGTTGGTCCGGAAGGTGGCTTAGATGGCGAACAAGGCCCGCGCCCTGATGGATGGACTACTCGACCCGTTGGCCCGGCTCGGGCACAGCGGGCTCAAGGCCCTGGCCGGGTTGGGGCGGGCGCACCTGCTACTGCTCGGTATCCTGGGGGGTACTGGGGAACTGCTGCGCCGGCCCCGCCTGCTGCTCGCCCAGGTCTTCAACGTCGGGGTCCTGTCGGTCCTGATCGTGGGGGTGTCCGGCTTTTTCGTCGGCATGGTGCTGGGCTTGCAAGGATACTACGTACTGTCCCAGTTCGGCGCCAAGGAGAGCCTGGGGGTGATGGTCGCCGCCTCACTGGTGCGCGAACTGGGTCCGGTGGTCACGGCGCTCCTGGTGGCCGGCCGCGCGGGCTCCGCCCTGACCGCCGAGATCGGGCTGATGAAGGCCACTGAACAGCTCTCGGGGCTGGAGATGATGGCGGTGGACCCGGTGCGCCGTATCCTCACCCCCCGCTTCTTCGGCGGGCTGATTTCCATGCCACTCCTGGCCGCCCTGTTTAGCGCGGTGGGGGTGCTCGGCGGATATTTCGTTGGGGTCGGCCTGCTCGGCGTCGATGACGGGGCCTTCTTCGGTCAGATGCAGGCCAAGATCGACTTTCGTGAGGACGTGGTGAACGGGGTCATCAAGAGCCTGGTGTTCGGCGTGGTGGTGACCTGGATCGCGCTTTTCCAGGGGTACGACGCCACCCCGACCTCCGAGGGCGTGAGCCGGGCCACCACCCGGGCGGTGGTCCATTCCGCCCTGGCGGTGCTGGCGATTGACTTCGTCCTGACGGCCCTGATGTTCGGCAAATGAGGAGTGGGTAACTGACGTCATGGCGAAGCAGCACAGCATTGAGGTCTTGGTTGGCGCCTTCATGGCGGCGGGGTTTGTCGCCTTGTTCTTCCTGGCGATGCAGGTCAGTAACCTGAGTGCCAGCGCTGCCAGCGATGGCTATCGCGTCACCGCGCGCTTCACCAACGCCGGGAGCATCAAGGCGCGGGCCCCCGTCAGCATGGCGGGGGTGCGGGTGGGGCGGGTGGAGCAGGTGCGCCTCGACCAGAAGACCTATGAGGCGGTGGTGACCATGCGTATCGACAAGGGGGTGAACAATATTCCGGTCGATACCTTCGCGAATATCTTCACCGCCGGCCTGCTTGGCGAACAATACGTGGGCCTGCAACCCGGCGGTAGTCAGGACTCTCTGCGCGACGGCGATGAGATCACGCAGACCCAGTCGGCCCTGATCCTCGAACAGCTGATCGGTCAATTTTTATTCAAGAAGGCGGAGGAAGGCGGCAAATGATCCAGCGACGTCATGTTCTATTGCTCGCGGCCCTGTGGGCATTGGTTTGGGGCGCCGGTGTATTCGCGTCCGCGGACGACGCGACCGCGCTCGTGAAGCGGACCTCCGAGCGCATGCTCACCACCCTGGAGGCACGCCGTGCCGAGGTGAATAAGAACCCGGCGATCATCTTCGGCATGATCGACGACATCCTGGCCCCCCACTTCGATTTCGAGAAGATCACCCAGGGCGCCCTTGGCCCTCACTGGCGCGAGGCCACCCCGGCCCAGCAACAGGCCCTGACGAATGGCTTCAAGCAGGTATTGGTGCGCACCTATGCCCGTTCTCTGCTCAATTACTCCGGACAGGAGATCCGCTACCTTCCGGTAAAGCCCGGCAGTCGGGACAATACCGTGACCGTGTCCACCGAGGTACGGGCGCCCGGCGCGACGCCGATCCCGATCGACTATCGTATGTACGATAATGGGGCCGGTTGGAAGGTCTATGACGTGATCGTCAATAACGCGAGCCTAGTCAACAATTACCGCAGCAGTTTCTCCACTGAGATCCGCCAGAAGGGGATCGACGGACTGATCATCAAGCTCGGCGAGATGAACCGCAAGGGGAGCGACTCGACGGGCGGCAAAGGTCAGGGGTGAAGGTGCGCCGCACCGACAATGGCGCCGCGGCGCGCCTGATCGCGGTGGGGGAGGGGCAGGCATGGGTCGAGGGACCTTTGGACTTCTCGAGCGTGCCCGCCCTGCTGAAGGCCGGCGATCTCCTGCTGCGCCGTCCCGGTGCCTTCCGGATCGACCTGGGCGGAGTGACCGCTGCCAATAGCGCCGGCCTGGCCCTAGTGCTGGAGTGGCTGGATCTGGCGCGCTCCCGGCACCTGGACCTGCGGTTCCTCAATCTGCCGGATTCAGTGCGGCGCATCGCCGCCTTCTCCAACCTCGAGGCCCTGTTGCCAGTCGCAGAAGAAGGTACGTGAGTACGTCGCGGACGTCGATGCGCCTTGGGATGTATGTGAACTCCCCTTATCCCGTACTGGCCTTTTTCCGTACTAACGTACCTTTTTCCCGAGGTTGGACCCTGTAATGGATAAGCTTCTGATCACCGGTGGCACCCAGCTGAATGGCGAGGTGCGTGCCTCCGGCGCCAAGAATGCGGCCCTGCCCATCCTTGCCGCTACCTTGCTCGCCGAGGGTCCGGTGACTCTGACCAACGTCCCGCGCCTGCGTGACATTCGCACGACCCTGGACCTATTGGGGCGCTTGGGCGCCCACCTGACCCAGGACGAGGATGGGGTCGTGCGTGGCGAACCGTCCACTCTCACCCGCTTTGACGCGCCCTATGAGCTGGTGAAGACCATGCGCGCCTCGATCCTGGTGCTCGGGCCCCTGGTGACTCGCTACGGCCAGGCGGACGTGTCGCTGCCCGGCGGTTGTGCGATCGGCGCCCGGCCGGTGAATCTCCATATCGACGGGCTGCGGGCCATGGGTGCAGAGATCACGGTGGCGGGCGGCTACATCCGCGCCCGCGCCGATCGGCTCCACGGCGCCCGTCTGATCTTCGAGACCGTGACCGTCACCGGGACCGAGAACCTCCTGATGGCGGCGGTCCTGGCCCGCGGGGAGACGCTAATCGAGAACGCCGCCCACGAGCCCGAGGTGGCGGACCTGGCGGATTTCCTGATCGCCATGGGTGCCCGGATCGAGGGTGCCGGTACCGACCGTATCTATGTCCAAGGCGTGGACCGCCTGGGCGGGGCCAAGTTTGCGGTCATGCCCGATCGCATTGAGACCGGGACCTTTCTGGTCGGTGCCGCCATGACCGGCGGCCGGGTGCGGGTGCTCAATACCCGGCCGGACTGCCTCGAGGCGGTGCTCCAGAAGCTCAGAGAGTGCGGTGCACGGGTGGAAACCGGGCCCGATTGGATCGAGCTCGACATGCAGGGTCGACGCCCGCACGCGGTGGACATCCACACCGCCCCGTACCCGGCCTTTCCCACCGACATGCAGGCCCAGTTCTGTGCCTTGAACAGCATCGCCGATGGAGTCGGGGTGGTCGCCGAGACGGTGTTCGAGAACCGCTTCATGCATATCCCGGAACTGCAGCGGATGGGCGCGGACATCCGCATCGACGGCCACTTGGCGGTCTGTCGCGGGGTCGAGCACCTGACCGCCGCGCCGGTGATGGCCACTGATCTGCGCGCCTCCGCCGGCCTGGTGCTGGCGGGTCTGGTGGCGCAGGGGGAGACTTTGGTGGACCGTATCTATCACCTGGACCGTGGCTACGATAACATTGAGGCCAAGCTTGCGGGGCTGGGTGCCGTCATCCGCCGCACCTCCGCGACTGCGGGCGAGGTCGAGAGCGCATGATGAGCGTGATGACTGATCAGGCGGCAGGCGGGTTCGTGGAACTGGACGCGCCCCTGACCATTGCACTGTCGAAAGGCCGCATCTTCGATGCGACCCTGCCGCTGCTGGCGCAGGCCGGCATCCGGCCGCTGGACGACCCCGAGACCAGTCGTAAGTTGATCCTTCAGACCAGCAACCCGCTGGTGAAACTGGTGATCATCCGCGCCAGTGACGTGCCCACCTATTGCCAATACGGTGCGGCCGACCTGGGTGTGGCGGGTAAGGACGTGCTGCTGGAGCACGGGGGGGAGGGGCTCTACGAGCCGCTGGACCTGCGTATCGGTTGCTGTCGGCTGATGGTGGCTGGGCCGCCGCAGCCGCCGTCCCCGCCCGCGGGTCGGCTGCGCATCGCCACCAAGTACGTGAAGAGCGCTGAGCGCTACTATGCCGCCAAGGGCCAACAGGTGGAGATCATCAAGCTCTATGGCTCCATGGAGCTGGCGCCACTGGTGGGCCTGGCGGACCTGATCGTGGACCTGGTGGAAAGCGGCAATACGCTCAAGGCCAACGGCCTGGTCCCCTTGGAGCACATCGCCGACATCAGCTCCCGCCTGGTCGTCAACAAGGCCGCCTGGAAGATGAAACACGCGGCGGTGACGGCGCTGCTTGGCGTGCTGCGGCAGGCGGTGGCGGATGTTCATTGATGATTTTTGATTGATGGTTGTCTATTTTTCAATTCCCTAATCTTCAATCTGAAATGCTCATGTCCCAGATCAGACGCCTTTCCACCGCCGCCGCTGATTTCGGCGCCCAGCTCGACGCCCTGTTGGCCTGGGATGCGGCCGCCGATGCCCAGGTGCAGCAGACCGTTCACGCCATCATCGCGGACATCCGCGCACGGGGCGACGCCGCCCTGGTCGAATACACCGCGCGTTTTGATCGCTGGACCCCCGGGGGGGCTGCCGACCTGGAAGTCCCGCGTGCGCGCCTGCAACAGGCGTGGTCGGCCATCCCCGCCGGGCAGCGCCAAGCCCTGGAGCAGGCCGCCGAGCGCATCCGAGCCTACGCGCAGCATCAGGTCTTGATCTCCTGGAGCTACACCGAGGCGGACGGCACCCTCCTGGGCCAGCAGGTCTCGCCCCTGGACCGGGCCGGGCTCTATGTCCCCGGCGGCAAGGCGGCCTATCCATCTTCCGTGCTGATGAACGCCATCCCGGCCAAAGTCGCGGGGGTGGGCGAACTGATCATGGTGGTACCCACCCCCGACGGTGAGTTGAACGACTTGGTGCTGGCCGCGGCCCATATCGCTGGCGTGGACCGGGTCTTCGCCATCGGGGGCGCCCAAGCGGTCGCCGCCCTGGCCTATGGGACCGCGACCATTCCGCCGGTGGAGAAGATCGTCGGTCCCGGCAACATCTATGTGGCGACCGCCAAGCGAGCGGTGTTCGGTCAGGTGGGGATCGACATGGTTGCCGGCCCCTCCGAGATCCTGGTCCTGTGCGACGGCGGCACCGATCCGGACTGGATCGCCATGGACCTCTTCTCTCAGGCCGAGCACGACGAGGACGCCCAGGCCATTCTGGTCTCCTGGGATGCCGCCTTCCTGGACCGGGTCGCGGCCAGCATTGAGCGGCTGCTCCCGACCATGGAGCGGTGCGACATCATCGCGGTGGCGCTGCGTGAGCGCGGTGCCCTGATCCAGGCGCTGGATCTCAGCGACGCCATCGACCTGGCCAACCGGATCGCCCCCGAGCACCTGGAGCTCTCGATTGACGATCCGCAGGCGATTGTCGAGCGCATTCGTCACGCGGGCGCGATCTTCATGGGTCGCTATACCGCCGAGGCCCTGGGCGACTACTGCGCCGGTCCCAACCATGTGCTGCCCACCTCCCGCACGGCGCGCTTCTCCTCGCCACTGGGGGTCTACGACTTCCAGAAGCGCTCTAGCCTGATCATGGCCTCGCGCCCGGGTGCCGCCCAGCTCGCCAAGGTCGCCTCCATCCTGGCCCGCGGCGAGGGCCTGACCGCCCACGCCCGCTCGGCCGAGTACCGCGGTGACGGCACTGGGCCTATGGTCGGATAGGGTGTGCCGCACCCTCAGACATTGCGTCGAGCAGCGGGTAAATGGACAGGATTAACAGGATTTCGCAGGATTAACAGGATTTTCCTGCGTCTCATGCGCGGCATTTTCATCCTGTGAATCCTGAAAAATCTTGTTAATCCTGTCTCATTATTCTCCGCGGGTACGACCCGGCCTTTTTGGCAAGCGCGTGCCGCAGCGGTCCATCCGACCCGAAGTAAAGAATATGACGTCTTTGGAAAATCGAATCTCAGAACTGGTCCGCCCCGAGATCCGCGCGCTGGGCGCCTATCACGTCCCGGACTCGGCCGGTCTGATCAAGCTGGACGCCATGGAGAACCCCTATACCTGGCCCGCGGACCTCCAGTCCGAGTGGCTGGAGGTCCTGCGGGGGGTGCCCATCAACCGCTACCCGGACCCCCAAGGCCAGATCGTCCAGGATGCCTTGCGCGAGGCCATGGGCATCCCGGCAGGGCAGGGCATCCTGCTCGGTAATGGCTCGGACGAACTCATCCAACTGCTGGCGCTGACGGTGGCCGCACCCGGCCGCAAGGTCCTGTCGGTCGAGCCCGGGTTCGTCATGTACCGCATGATTGCCCTTTTCGCCGGGCTGGACTATGTGGGGGTGCCGCTTGCGCCCGCGGACTTCGCATTGGACCTGCCGGCGGTACTTGAGGCACTGGAGCGTGAGCGCCCGGCGCTGACCTATATCGCCTATCCCAACAACCCCACCGGCAACCTGTTCGATGAGGGCGCCGTCTGCCGCATCATTGAGTCCGCCCCCGGGCTCGTGATCATTGATGAGGCCTACGCCCCCTTCACCGATCACAGCTTCCTGCGGCGCCTGGGCGACTGGCCCAACCTGTTGGTCCTGCGCACCGTCTCCAAGATGGGCCTGGCGGGCCTGCGCCTGGGTTATCTGGCCGGCCCGCCCGCCTGGCTCCACGAGATCGACAAGACCCGTCTGCCCTATAACATCAACGTGTTGACCCAAGCCACCGCCGCCTTCGCGCTGCGTCATCGCGCCGTGCTGGACGCCCAGACCCAGGCCATTCGCGCTGAGCGCGGACGCCTCTTTACCGCCTTGCAAGCCATTCCCGGGGTCCAGCCCTACCCGAGCGACGCCAATTTCATCCTGCTGCGCCTGCCCGCCGGTCGCGCCGATGTGGTCTTTGCCGGGATCAAACAGCGGGGCGTTCTGGTCAAAAACCTGAACGCCGCCCACCCCAGCTTGCGCGACTGCCTGCGTGTCACGGTGGGGATGGCGCAGGAGAACGATGCCTTCCTGGCGGCCCTGGCGGCGGAGACCGCTTGATCTTGGGCTGATACGAGAGCGAGACCTTGTTATGCGCCATGTCCCTGATCCTGCCGTCGTCGCCCGCATTGCGGAGACCCTGCGCGGCGCGCGTCGCGTGCTGTTCATCACCGGCGCCGGTATTTCCGCCGATTCGGGTTTGCCGACCTATCGCGGCATCGGCGGCCTGTATAACAACCAGCTGACCGAAGAACAGTTCCCGATTGAAACCGCGCTGTCCGGGGCCATGCTGAAGGCCCGTCCGGCCATCACCTGGAAATATCTCCATCAGATCGAGCAAACCTGTCGCGGGGCGCAATTCAACGACGCCCACGCCATCATTGCGCAGTGGCAGGAGCGCTTCGAGGTCTGTGTGCTGACCCAGAATATCGACGGCTTCCACCGCGCCGCCGGCAGCCGCAATCTGATTGAGATTCACGGCGATATCCACGACCTGCTCTGCACGCGCTGCGACTATCAGACCAGTGTGCCGGATTACGCTGCGTTGACGCTGCCGCCGTCCTGTCCGCGCTGCCAGGCGCCGGTGCGCCCGCGCGTCGTTTTGTTTGGCGAGGCGCTGCCCCGGGATGCGCTGACGCATCTGTATCGGGAACTGGACCTGGGCTTTGATCTGGTATTCAGTATCGGCACCACCAGCGTCTTTCCCTACATCGCGGGTCCCGTGGTGCAGGCCAGCCAGGCGGGGATTCCCACCGTGGAAATCAATCCGACTGATACCAGCGTCACGGCGTTCGTCGACTACAAGCTGGCCGCGGGCGCGGCGGCCAGTCTGCGGGCGATTCGTGAGGCCTATGGTCAGCCCGCTTTCTGAGGGTTTGTCTGCCGTGTTGGCCCAAGGGGAAGCAGGCGAGGAGATTGTTATTACACGGCGTGGTGTCGCTATCGTGCGCATCGTGGCCGAACCCAGTGCCCGGTCCGCGCCATTCGATCTGGCCGAGTTGTTCGCCTTTGTCGATAGTCAACCAATGCATACCGGCGCAGCCGCGGGTGAATTAATCGATCAACTGCGCGCCGACGCGCGTTATTGATGCGCTACCATCTCGCGGTCTGCAAGCGCATCGGGACTCGCCTGGCCACCTTCGACGCCGGGTTAGCGGCGGCAGCGGGCCACCATGGCGTGTCGACCGATTATCTCGTTGCGTAAGACTGCTCTGCGCCTGTTCGGTGCACTCGGAGCCATTGACTCCGCGCGGGCTATTTCCCGCCATGCCGACCCGGTGTACTCTATGGCCCTCAGCGCGGTTATACCCAACCAGAGGGCCGATCCATGAGCGGCAAGTCCCGAGCGGTGATGGCGTTCATCCTATGGTGCCTGGCGGCCATGCCGGTGCAGGCCGCGGGCGGGGCTACGGCCGCGGAGATGATGCAGCGGATGGAACAGACGGAAAAAATGGACGCCAAGATGGAGATGGTCCAGCGGATGGACATGGAGGAAGAGTTGGACGCGGCCAAGACCTGCGCCGGCAAGGACCAGTTCGACTGCGCCCAGTCCAGCCTCGCCCAGGCCGAGTCGTTCGCCCAGGGTCCGGCCGACCGGGACGCCATCGCCGCCGCCCTCAGCCCCCACCGCCTGAGCAAGCTTTGTAGGCTGGGTAGAGCGCAGCGAAACCCAGCAATCAAGGCTTGACCGAAGCGCCGACGATGGGTTTCGCTGCGCTCAACCCATCCTACGGGAAGACGGCGGTGTCCCGATTGTGAATAAACCAATCTTGAAACCGCTACTGCGGTTTCAAGATCGCTCAAAGACCATCCGCCCGCCCAGCAGCGTCCAGCGTACCCGCCCTTTGAACTCCATGCCAAGGAAGGGCGTGTTGTGCCCATGGCTGACCAATGTCTCCGGGCTCAGGACCCAGGTCTCCGCCGGGTCGAAGACACAAACGTCGGCGTTGCCGCCGGGCGTGAGACGGCCCAGGTCGGGACGCAAGACCTCGGCGGGGCCGGTGGTGAGCCGGGCGATGGCGGTGGGCAGGTCCAGCATGCCTTCGGCGACCAGGCACAGCGCCAGCGGCAGCAGGGTCTCCAGGGCGGAGATGCCGGGAATGGTCTCGGGGAAGGGGGCCTGCTTGGCGTCCGCGTCGTGCGGTTGGTGGTCGGAGCACAGCGCCTGGATGGCACCCTCGGCGACGGCGACGCGCAGTGACTGCCGGTCGGCGACGGTGCGTAGCGGTGGCAGCAGGTGACAGTTGGAATTAAAGCCGTGCAGGTTGTCCTCGGTGAGGAACAACTGGTGGATGGCGCAGTCCCCGCTGGCGCGGATGCCGCGGCGGCGCGCCTCCACCAAGAGTTCCGCCCCCCGGGCGCTGGAGAGCCCGCGGAAGTGGATGCGCGCCCCGGTCTGCTCGGCGAGCGCCAGGGCGCGGGCGACGGCCACGGTCTCGGCCGCCTCCGGGATGCCGGGCAGCCCGAGCCGGGTTGAGACCGCGCCCTGGTGGGCGCAACCGCCCTCGCTCAGATCCGCATCCAGCGGTTGCAGGAAGAGGGTGAGACCAAAGGTGGAGGCATACTCGAGTGCGCGCAGCAGCACCTGGGCGTTGCGGATGGGGCGGTCGCCCTGGCTCAAGACCGGGCAACCGGCCTCCTTCAGGGCGGCCATTTCGGTGATCTGCCCGCCATCCAGTCCCCGCGTGATGGCCCCGGCGGGGAGTACGCGGGCCAGGCCGTGGCGGGCCGAGATCTGATGGACGAGTTGTGCGACCGCCGGGCTGTCGATGATCGGTTTGGTGTCCGGCGGACAGCACAGGGTGGTGATGCCGGCGGCGGCGGCGGCGCGGGTCTCGCTGGCGATGGTCGCCTTTTGCTCGTCGCCGGGCTCGCGCAGCCGGGCCGAGAGGTCCACCAGGCCTGGACAGACCACCAGCCCCCGCGCGTCGAGCGTGCGGTCCGGCTGGAAGCCGGCCGGCGCGGCGCCGATGGCCAGTACCTTTCCGTCGGCGCAGTGCAGGTCCGCCTCCCGGTCGATGCCGCTCGCCGGGTCGATCAGGCGGCCGTTGCGGATACTGATTTTCATGCTGTCAAACATCATAGGTCGCCTCTGCGCCCAGGCCGCGCAGGTTCTGGGTGCCGATGCACATGGCGATGACGGCCATGCGGATGGCGATGCCGTTGCTCACCTGCTCCAGGATGACCGAGCGCGGGCCGTCCGCCACCTGTGAATCCATCTCCACCCCGCGATTGATCGGGCCCGGGTGCATGACGATGGCGTCCGGCCGGGCGGTCGAGAGCCGTTCTTCCGTCAGCCCGTAGAGCTGGTAATACTCGTGCGCGCTCGGCAGCAATGCACCGCTCATACGCTCGCGCTGGAGCCGCAGCATGATCACCACATCCGCGTCCCGCACCCCTTCGCGCAGGTCGTGGCAGACGCGCACCCCCAAGGACTCGGCCGCATCCGGGATCAGGGTGCGCGGACCGATGACCCGGATCTCCGCCGCCCCCAGGGTATTCAGGGCGGCAATCTGGGAGCGGGCGACCCGCGAGTGCAGGATGTCCCCGACGATGGCTACGCGCAGGTGCTCAAAGCCCCCCTTGTGGCGACGGATGGTGAACATGTCCAAGAGGCCCTGGGTCGGGTGGGCGTGGCGCCCGTCCCCGGCGTTGATGACGCTCACATGGGGAGCGGCCTGTTCGGCGATGAAATGGGCGGCCCCGCTGGCGGAGTGGCGCACCACGAACATGTCGACATGCATGGCCTCAAGGTTATGCAGGGTATCGAGCAGCGTCTCGCCCTTGGAGGTGGATGAGGCGGCGATATTGAGATTGAGCACGTCCGCCGACAGCCGCTTGGCCGCCAGCTCGAAGGTGGTGCGGGTGCGGGTGCTGGTCTCGAAGAAGAGGTTGGCGATGACCTTGCCGCGGCACAGTGGGACCTTCTTCACCGCCTGCTGGGTGACGCCAGTGAATCCTTCGGCCTGGTCCAGGATGGCGGTCAGCAGCTCGCGGCTCAGTCCCTCGACGGTCAGCAGGTGCTTGAGATTGCCGGCGGCGTCCAGTTGGATGTTGGTGGCGTTCATGGGGTCCCCGGGGTCGCTGGGATCTAAGTGCTCGGCAGACCGTGTTCGGTCCGCTCGGCCGGTGGCGTCGCTGACTTGGTCGGGGCCAGGCCGCGGACCAGCGCCAGGGGCACGGGGCCGGTCAGTTTGAGCTGTTCGCCCGGTGCCAGCCGCGCATGCAGGCCCACTACATTGGGCTCGATGGGCAACTGGCGCCCACCGCGTTCTGCCAGCGCGGCGAGGATCACCGATTTGGGCCGGCCATAGTCGAACAACACGTTGAGTGCGGCGCGGATGGTGCGCCCGGTCTGCAGCACATCGTCCACCAGGATGACATGGCGGCCCTCCACCGCTGCCGGCAGGTGCGATGGGTGCACCTGGGGGTGCAGGCCGATGCGGGTGAAGTCGTCCCGGTAGAATGAAATGTCCAGGCGGCCCAGGGGGTCGCTGAGGCTGAGTGCGGCGTGCAGCCGCTCGGCGACCCAGACCCCGCCGGTATGGATGCCGACCATCAGTGGTGCGGCGATGGCGCGCTCCGCGATCAGGTTGCGTAGTTCGGCGGCCATCTCTTCGATGGCCGTGTGGATGGCCGCGGCGTCCATCCAGATGGACTGTCCGGCGGGTAGCGGGTTACGGGGTGCGTGGTTGCTCACTGAGCCAGGTTTCCAGGATCAGGGCCGCCGCCAGGGCGTCGACCGCGTGGTGATTGTCGCCTCTCGAGTGTTTGGCGCCGGGTCGTTCGGCCAACTGACGGCGGGCCTCAATGGAGGTCAGTCGCTCATCGACCAGATGGACCGGCAACCGAAAGCGTCCCTCGAGTTGGCGGGCGAAGCGATGGACGCGGGGGGACCAGGCCTCCTCCGTATCGTCCATATTGAACGGCAGCCCGACCACGGCCGCGGCTGGCTGCCATTCGCGCACCAGGGCCTCGATCCCCGCCCAATCCGGGCGTTCGCCGCGACTGCGCAGGGTCGTCAGTGCCGTGGCCGAGCCGGTGACGGTCTGGCCGACCGCAACCCCGATCTTGCGCAGGCCGAAATCGAATCCGAGCAGCGTCGGCACTAGGCGTGTCCGGCCTCGCCGCTCACCAGGTTCATGTCGATCCCCAGCAGCTTGGCGGCGGCCAGCCAGCGCGACGGCGCCTCGAGCCGGAAGATGATATGGCCGTCGGCCGGGCCGCTCAGCCAGGCGTTGGCGCTCAATTCCTGCTCCAGTTGCCCGCTGCCCCAGCCGGCATAACCCAGTGCAATCATGCACTGGGCCGGGCCCTGGCCGTCGGCGATCGCCTCCAACACGTCGCGCGAGGTGGTGACGCTGATCTCATCGTTGATGTTGAGGGTGGAGTCGAAGGTCGGGCCGGTGGTATGCAGCACGAAGCCGCGGTCGGTCTGCAGCGGCCCGCCCTGATAGATCGGCGTCTTGCGCACCGCCGTCAGCTGGGTGGAGATGTCCAACTGGGCGAGCAGCTCGCCCAGGGTGACCTCCATCGGTCGGTTGATAACGATCCCCATGGCCCCCTGGTCCGTGTGTTCGCAGACATAGGTAACCGTATGCGCGAAGTTGGGGTCGGCAAGACCCGGCATCGCGATCAGGAAGTGGTTCGTAAGTGAAGTGCTGAAGCCCATGGGACTAGTATCCCGTTCGGCGGGGGGGGAGGCAAGTCGGAAAAGGGACCAGGGTATCCCAGCCCCGTAGGGGCGGGTTTGAAACCCG
>CAILVI010000424.1 GCA_903837595.1 uncultured Thiodictyon sp. | reverse complement strand
CTACAAGATGCCGATCAGGTCGCGCAGCGACCGGCCCAGCCGGTCGAGCTTCCAGACCGTGAGCGTGTCTCCCTCCCTCAGCGCCTTGAGGCATCGGGTCAGTTCCGGCCGCCGGACATGCGCACCGGTGGCGGTGTCGGTGAAGACGCGGACGCACTCCGCCGCCTTGAGGGCGGCAAGCTGCAAGTCCGGGTGTTGATCGCCGGTCGAGACCCGCGCATAGCCTATGTCCATGCCCCATTCTGTCCCTGATTTACGGCACAGGCAAGCCGTTGAATTATGAAGGTAGCGAGTGTCATTTTCAGAAGTCGAGTGCACCAAATATCAGAAGTCGCGTGCACTACCTACTAAAAGCTAAGGACTTAGCCCCTGGCGAGGTAACTTCTCAATAACTCACGGCACGGCAGCGCCCGCCAGGGCGCGCTCACGGACGATATCGGGCAGCGGCGGGATGGTCCCGTGCTGCTCGCTCCGGTCGACCAGATATCCCCAAAACGAGATACCCAGTTTTCGGCACGTCTTCTTCAGACTGGCGAAGGTGTCGCGACATCGCTTGCCGAGGTCGCTGCGGGTACCGCCGCTGACCTTGCGCCATTTGACGTAACCGCGGATGTCGTTTTCGCTGCCGTTGGTGTGCAGCGGGATGTCGGGACGCTGGAGCACCAGCAGCAGCTTCTGCCGGTGGGCATGCAGGCGCTTGAGGGTCTGATTGAGGGTCGCAAAGCTGGTGCGCTGGGTGAAGATGGCATCGAAGCGGGCCTCCAAGGCGGGCGCCCACGTTGGCTCGGGGGCGCGCTGATAGGCCTTGAGGTCGGCGTACAACTCCCAGATTTCAGCGCGGACCCGCTGCTGGTCCTCGCGCTGGCGGTCGTTGAGCGGAATCAGCTTATGGACCAGCCGCTCGGCATGAACCCAGCACAGGGCGTGCAGCAGGATGGCGAACTGCCCGGCGCCGTCGCTGACGATCACCAGGTCAAGGGAGAACCCCTTGTCGATCAAGCCGCCCAGCAAGGTCCCTTCGGTCGCGATGCGGCGATGGCGGGCGCTGTCGATGCCCAAGGCATCCAGGTGTTCTTCCCAGCATTGCGGGTCGTTGATGCCACCGGCCGGCCAATGGGCCTGAAGGCGGCGCAGTGGCTCTTGGGGTAGACCCTGCTCGACCAGGTAATCGAGCGCGTGCGGATTGAGGCCGTAGCCGATGTCCCCGGCGTGCAGCAATTCCAGAAAGTTGATCCGACTCTTGCTGGAGGTGCTGGAAAACCAGGCAAACCAGGCGTTGCCGATCTGGGTGACGTAGCCATTGTGGCCCTGATGACGCGCCCCGGAGTCATCCACCGTGATAAACGGGCTGACCTGCAGACCGGTCACCAACAGTTGGTCTTTCTCCGCGCAGAACGCCGCGTTGTCCCCACTCAGGAGCGCGTCGACCTGACCCACCGAGATGTCCACCCCCCACTCGCCCAGTTGTTCATGCAGTAGCGGCTGCGTGACCTGGCAGTGATGGTGCTGGTAGAGGACGAACGCGCGCAGGCGCGGACCGAAATGGCTGCCGTTGAGCGTGGCGGGCAGTTCACCGCACAGCCACTCCCCCGCCGGAGTCTGCCACACCTCCAGTCGATAGCGGGTGTTGAAAGATTCGATCTTGAGGTCTTGGACCACGAAGTCGCGATAGCCCTTAAAGCGCGATCCTGCCGGCAGCGGCTGCACGGGGGGAACCGGGATATCCTGGTGGACCGTCAACTGGTGGGTCTTGCTGCGCTTGTTCGAGCCGGGGCGTTTCGCGGGACCCGCGCCCGCCTCCCCCTCCTCTGGCGGCGGCGCGGCGGGCTCCGTCTCCTCTTCCATCCCACTCGGTTTGAAGGTCGGCTTGGTCTTCTCTCCCTTGAGCACCGCGATCTCGTCGCGCAACTGCTGAATCGTTTCCGCCTGCCGCTGGTTCTCCTGCGCCAGCGTTTCGATCAGAACGACCAGCCGCTCGACCAACGGCGTGCGCTCCGCGTCGGAGATCTCGGGCAGGTGGATCGGGCTAGACATGTCAAAGCACGGGGGAAGGGTGAGAGTTAATCTCGATGCGATACTTTAACTGATCTCGTCAGCAGACTGATACCCTTGCCATGACTTATTGAGAAGTTACCTGGCGAGTAGCTTCACGCCATCCGCCCGCAGTTCCCCGGCGGGCGAGACGTGCCGGTACAGCGTCTGCCGGGTCACGCCCAGTTCGCGGCACAGATCGCCCACGTTGGTCTCGGGCTGCCCCATTGATGCCATGGCGAGGCGCAGCTTCGCCGCCGTCATCTTGAACGGTCGCCCACCCTTCCGGCCGCGCGCCCGAGATCG
>CAILVI010000423.1 GCA_903837595.1 uncultured Thiodictyon sp. | reverse complement strand
GCTGCTGCTGTTTCTGCTGCCGCTGGCCCAGTTGGCTCCGGTGCCGATGTCGTGGTGGGCCGAACTGCCGGGCCGGGCCTTCTACGCCGGGGCGATGCGACTCACCGGTGACGTCGGCGAGGGTTTCGGCTGGCGGGCGATCTCACTGATCCCGAGCACCACCGAGGGCGCCTGGCTGACGCTGCTGCCGCCACTGGCGGCTTTTCTGGTCGCGATGCGGCTGGACCGGGAACGGCTGCTGGTGTTGGTGGTGGTGTTTTTGAGTATCGCCGCCGGTGAGGCGCTGCTGGGACTGATCCAGTACGGCCAATCCTGGATGAGCGACGGCAACGCCTTGGGCACCTACCGCAACCGCAACCACTTGGCCGGCTTACTGGAGATGGCCCTACCGGTCAGCCTGGCCCTGCTGGCCGCGACGATCGGCCACGGTCGGCCGGCGCACACCGGCGGGCGGCGTGGCCGGAGCAGACAGAGCGTGCGGCGCTGGGTGGCGCGCTTCACTGTGACGCGGATCAACCAGGCGGCGGCGTTTGGCGCGCTGTCGCTGGCCATTCTGGTCGGATTGATTTTTACGCGCTCCCGCACCGGGATCAGCCTGGCGATGCTGGGGGTCGTGCTCTGCACCTTGATGTTCTCCTTCCGACTGGGTGGGCGTAACGCCTACGGGCTGATCGGTACCGTCACCGCCGCCGGCATCGGACTGGCTAGCCTGATCGGCTTGCTGCCGGTGTGGAGCCGGTTCGCCTTCACGGACCCCTTCGAGGATTGGCGCTGGCCCATCTTCAACGCCACGGTGCAGGCGATCGGTGAATTTTTCCCCTTGGGAAGCGGTGCAGGCACCTTCCTCGAGGTCATGCGGCGGTTTCATCCGGACACCATTACCGGTGTTTACATTAACCGTGCCCACAATGACTATTTGGAATGGTTGCTGGAGTTCGGCTTGCTTGCGGGTGTGCTGGTCGCGGTCTGGCTGCTATTCTACCTTCACCAGTGGGGACGGGTATGGACACGCGGGGAGTGGACGCCGTTCCGCTTCGCCCAAGGTGGGGCGGGCATCGCGGTGCTGCTGATGATGTTGCACACCTTGGGCGACTATAACCTGCGGACTCCGGCTAACGCGGTTTTCACGGCGTTCCTGGCCGGGGTGTTTTTTCACCGCTCGCGGCACCACGAAGAGCACCGCCACCGCCACCCGCAAGCAGCCGGCGAGGAGGCGCGACCGGCACCATCGATCTTTACGATTCCGCCCGAAAACCAGCGCAACCCGTTCGAGGCCTGAGCTTAGCCAGCGGCTCACCTGGCCTCAAGCAGCATGCTGCGTCTGCACCGACCAGCGGGCATGAAGGAGGTTAAAGATGACATGACAGCATCCGAGCTATTGCAATACTGGGTATTGCCGGGCACCTTCCTGCTCAGTGTCGGCCTGATTTCGCTGCTGGCCCGGCCGGCCCAGACCCTGGGCTGGGTTGACCACCCCTGCACCCGCAAACACCACCGCTACCCGGTGCCGCTGGTCGGCGGGGTGGTGATTGTGCTTCGCCTTCGGCCTGAGCGTCCTGCTGCTCCCGGCCAAACCGCACGACTGGCCGATCCTTTTAGTCAGCATGACGGTGTTGACGCTGGTTGGGCTATACGACGATATCCACTCCAGCCGGCCGGCGACGCGCTTCCTGTTTCAAGCCGTCGCCGTCCTGATCATGGCCTTGGGGAGCCACGTGGCGTTAAGCAGTCTGGGCGACCTGTTCGGACTGGGCGCGGTTACCCTCGGGGCGGGGGCCGTGCTGTTCACGCTGTTCAGCGTGATCGGCGTGATCAACGCCTTCAACATGATTGACGGGCTCGATGGACTGGCGGGTGGCACGGGCCTGATCGTCACCGGCTGGCTGCTCGTGCTGTGCCTGACTGCTCCTGTCTCTCAGCCGGGCGAGATCGGCGCCCTGCTCGCGCTGGCGATGGCGCTTTGCGGCTTCCTCGCCTACAACCTGCGCCATCCCTGGCGGGCCCAGGCCAGCGTGTTCATGGGCGATGCCGGCAGCACCATGCTCGGCTTCGTCTTGAGTTGGTTTCTGATCCATCTGTCACAAGGTGATCACGCCGTGATGGCACCGATCACCGCGGTGTGGATTCTGGCCCTGCCGCTGCTGGACACCTTGACGGTGATGGCGCGGCGCCTGCTCACCGGACACAGTCCCTTCGCCGCCGACCGCCAGCACTTGCACCATCTGCTGCTTGGGCGCGGCCTGCCGGATGGCCGGGCCACCGCCTGGCTACTGGCACTCACCTTCGTCACCGGCGCCGCCGGCGTGCTGGCCGACCGCTTGGCGGTGCCTCAGTATCTAGCGTTCTACGCTTTCGCCGGGCTGTTCCTGCTGTATTTCCGACTCACGACCGGATGGCTGAGGCAACGCAACAACTTACCGGCGGCTGGCCTGGATCGTCGCCGGCCGCGATCAGTCGGGGACGACGAAGCATGAAAAGCGGCTGAAGGAGATCGACTCCGCGCTCAGCGCGCGAGCACCCCCATCACCAGGGGCAATTCGCTCACCGGCAGCCGTCCTGTGATCGTCGCCCGGTCGACGAACCGCTCCAACTCGCACACCTGGCAGCGCAGCCCCAGGTCCATCACCCAACGGCCATCCACCAACAGCGCGGCATGCGTGACCCGCAGGGGTGGACCGGCGATCAGCAAATATTCGAGCCGCTCCGGGGAGTAGCCATATTGACGAATCAGCCGGTCGGCCTTGGCGACGGCGTAGGCTTTGCAGTCCCAGTACTTGAGCCGGTCCAGATCGGCGGGATCGGGCCAGTCCTCCTGACAGGAGTCGCGCGGGCAGCGCACGCCCTGACGGTTGACGGCGGCGTTGATCTGGAGCAGCGTCGCCTCGGTTGACGGCGGGGCAGTGGCGCAACCGCCGAGCAGCAGCGCAGCGAGAATCGCTAAGACGCGGGTGGGGGTGGGGGCTGTGGTCATCCGCAAACAATACCCCATTTGGACGCAATTTGATTGGCCAGCGGCACCGATCGTCCGACCCGGGACCCTGTCGTTACGCATCGCTTTCTTGGCGTCTGCCTGTCCCCATGTCTGGGTGAACGCATTTCTTTCCTCCAAGGTATCCACCCATGACGACCCCCAACGCCGACGCCGACGCCGCAGAACCAGAGCGCGCCAGCCGGACGCTCACCCTGGCGGCGTTCGCCGTCGCCCTCCTCGCCCTGGCCGCGATCGGCACTGGCCTGTGGCACCTGACCGGGGCCACGGCGGGGCTCAGGGTGGAAACCCAACGCCTCGGCGAGATCCCGGTGACCGTCTACCATCCGGCGGGCGGGACACCGGCACCTGTGGTCATTATCGCCCACGGATTCGCCGCCTCGCAGCAGTTGATGCAGCCCTATGCGGTGACCCTGGCCCGCAACGGGTACCTCGCGGTGACCTTCGACTTCCCAGGGCACGGTCGCAACGCGCAGCCCTTCGTCGCCCGTCTGGAGGACGAGGCGCGGCGCGTCGGGGTCTTGCTGGGGGCACTGGAACAGGTAGCCGGCTTCGCGTCCGGGCTGCCGGGGGGCGATGGGCGCCTCAGCTTGCTCGGACACTCCATGGCCGGGGATGTGTTGTTGCGTTACGCCACCGCGCACCGGGACCAGGTCGTGGCCTCGGTCCTCCTGTCACCCTATATGGGCCCGGATGCCCCCCGGACCCAGCCGCGCGACCTGCTGTTCGTGTTCGGTGCGCTGGAGCCCGCGATGCTCCATGAAGCAGGTCGCACGGCCATCACGGCCGCCACCGGCGGCGCGGTTGAGCCCGGCGTGACCTATGGTGACCTGGCCACGGGCAGTGCCCGAGAGCTGGTGCTGGTTCCCGGGGTGGAGCACATCGGGGTGCTGTACGGACGCGGCGGCATCGGCGCCGCCCTGGATTGGCTGAACCGGGCACTCGGACACGCGGGGGGCGGCTTCATTGACGCGCGCGGGCGCTCGCTCGGGCTGCTGTTCCTCGGCATTGTCGCCCTGAGCTGGCCACTGTCGCGACTGCTGCCACGGGCCGCGACCCGGCCATTAGGGGCGGGCCTCAACTGGCGGCGGCTGCTGCCGGTGGCGATCTTCCCGGCGCTGCTCACCCCACTGGTCTTGCGCTTCATGCCGAGCGACTACCTGTCGATCCTGCTCGGCGACTATCTGGCCCTGCACTTCGGGGTCTACGGCCTGCTGACCATGGCGGGGCTCTGGGCCACGGCAGGCAGCCTGGCTGGACGGGGACTGTGGTTGGGGCTGGTGATCGCCATTCTGGGCGCCAGCACGTACCTTACCCTGGCGAGCGAACGACCCCTCCTGGATAGCCAGGTCGCCGCCATGCTGAACCTGCCGATCGCCGCGCCGCAGCTCAACCGCTACGCCACCGCTTGCCTCCTCGGGGTCTACGCCTTGCTGGCCATCGCGGCGCTGCGCTTACCGCCCTGGCGCCAGGGCGCGGGCGCTTCACCGCAGCTGGCGGGGCGGGTCCAGTGGCCGGGTCTCGCGATCGGCACCTTGGTCGCCTGCACCTACGTGACGCTCGCCATCGCGCTCCCCATCGACCGCTACGTGACCTCCTTCGTGCCCGGCGCAGATCGCGCCTGGCTGATCTTGGGGATAGTCCCAGGCACCTGGGCCTACTTTGCCGCCGATGGCTGGCTCACCCACGGGCCAGGGGCACCGCGGGCCGCCCCGGCGCTGACCAAGGCGTTGTTCCTGTTCTCGCTGGTGGCGGCGGTGGCCCTGAATCTGAGTCAGCTCTTCTTTCTCATCATCATCGTGCCGGCCATCCTGGTCTTCTTCCTGCTCTACGGACTCATCGGCGGTTGGATCTACCGCCGCACCCGCCACCCACTGGTGGGCGCACTGGCCATCGGACTCGCCTTTGCCTGGGCCATCGCGGTGACCTTTCCGGTGGTCGACTGACCCTCAGTCCTCGCGCCGAATGCGCCGAAAGTGCCCCTCGATGACCCGGGGACCCTGCTGGGGGTCCCCGGACAAGGTGCGCACCGGGATGACCCCCACGTAGCGCCGGATGACCCAGCGGCGCAGCGGTGGGATCAGGAGCAGGAAGCCGATGATGTCGGTGAGGAAGCCGGGCAGCAGGAGGAACAGGCCGGCGACCAGGAGCAGGGCGCCGTCCAACAGCTCCAGGGCCGGGACCTCATTGCGGGCGAGGGTCTCGCGCACCCGCATGAGGACACTGAACCCCTGACGCCGGACCAGCCAGGTGCCCAGCAGCGAGCACAACACGGTGAGCGCGATGGCCGGCACGGCGCCGATGACCGCTCCCACTTTGATCAGCAAATAGATCTCGATCAGCGGCACGCCGATGAACAGTAAAACAAAAATTGGCACGGTAGCGGTCTCTTGGTAGGAGGGCGCGGCGGTTTGGCAGCGCAACAATGGCCGGTATCCGCGTCCCAGTGGAAGCCAAGGACCGGCCATCCCCGTATCATCCCACAGTCAGCGCGCGAACTGCCGTCATCCCGAAACCCGCATGAGGAGCCTTATGACCCCGCAAACCGATTGTCGGCTGGTGTTCTGCACCTGTCCGGACCAGGAAACTGCCGTACGCATTGCCGAGCGGTTGGTGGGCGAACGGCTGGCCGCCTGCGTGAATCTGCTGCCGGGTCTCACCTCCATCTACCGCTGGCAGGGCGCGATCGAGCGCGAGACGGAGGTGCTGTTGCTGATCAAGACGGTGGCAGGGCACCTTCCGGCCCTGACCGAGACCCTGCGCGGGCTGCACCCCTACGCGGTACCCGAAATCATCGCACTCCCGATCACCGAGGGGCTGCCCGACTACCTGAGCTGGGTGAGCACATGCACGCAACCAGACGTATGAGGGTGAAGACCGGGTGGGCGGGTCTGCTCCTGCTGATCGTCGGCATCTCGGCCCTGGCCGCCGACGATTTTCTGCCGCCGGAGCAGGCCTTCGAGGTCTCGGCGCAGCCGGACGGGCCGGACGCCGTACGGGTGCGCTGGCTCATCGCCGAGGGCTATTACCTCTACCAGGGCAAGCTGCGCTTCGCCACCGATACCCCGGAGATGACACTCGGCAGCCCGGCCCTACCGGCTGCTGAGACCAAGCAGGACGCCTACTTCGGCGAGGTGAAGATCTATCGCCATCAGGTCGAGGCGCATCTGCCGGTCACGCGCCAGCCGGGCGCCGGGGACACCCTGACCCTGGAGATCAGCGCCCAGGGCTGTGCCGATGCCGGTCTGTGCTACCCCCCGCAACGCCAGCAACTGCGGGTTACGCTGCCGCGGGCCGTCGCACCGGCGCCCGAGCCCCCAGCCCTACCCGCAGCGGACGGCGTCGGCGCACGCGTTCAACGCGTTGGCCAGACCATCGCGCCGACCAGGGGACTGGGACTACCGGACGCGATCCCGAGCGTCGAGGAGGCATTTGTTTTTCAGGCGCAGCTGGCCGCACCGGACCGGCTGGAACTTACCTGGACCATCGCCCCCGGGACCTACCTGGATCGCGACCAGATCGTGCTTGCCCTGGACGATGCGCCCGGGGTCAGGCTCGGGGCCTTCCAATTGCCCCCGGGCACGCTGACGAAGGATGGGGTCAGACCGGACGGCAGCCTCGGCGAAGTGGCAGTCTACCGCGACCGCTTGGATCTCAATCTGCCCTTGGTGCGCAGCGCAGCCGCGCCGACCACGATCACCCTGGTCGCCAAATATCGGGGGTGCGCCGAGCAGGGGATCTGCTATCCGCCCCAAACCCAGCGCATCACACTCGACCTGCCGGCGCTGCCCCCCGACAGTGCGGGCCGGGCCGCGGGCGCTGCATCCGCCGTACGCGTCGCACCGACCGCACCGCTCACCGCCACCGCGCCGACGCGGCCGGCCGACCCGCCGAGGGCCGCGGGGCCGCCGGCGGAGCAAGACCGGATCGCCGCGGTCCTGGCCGGGGGCAGCCTGTTGGCGGTGGTTGCACTCTTCTTCGGCTTCGGGCTCCTGCTCGCCTTCACCCCCTGCGTCTTTCCGATGATCCCGATCCTGTCCGGCATCATCGCCGGCCACGGCGCCCATCTAACGACCCGCCGGGCCTTCACCCTGTCACTGATCTATGTTCTCGCCATGGCCTTGACCTATACGACGGCCGGGGTGCTGGCGGGACTGTTCGGGGCCAACCTCCAGGCGGTCTTCCAGAATCCCTGGATACTCACCGCCTTCGCCCTGGTGTTCGTCGCCCTGGCCTTGTCCATGTTCGGGTTCTATCACCTGCAACTGCCCTCCGCGCTGCACGCCCGGCTGGCGGCACTCAGCCACCAGCAACGCGGCGGCACCCTGATCGGGGTGGCCGTCATGGGCGTGCTCTCCGCCCTGATCGTGGGTCCCTGCGTCGCCCCGCCACTGTTCGGGGCACTGATCTATATCAGCCAGACCGGGGACGCCGTGCTGGGCGGGGTGGCCCTGTTCTCCCTGAGCCTGGGAATGGGTGCGCCGCTCATCATCATCGGCACCTCTGCCGGCCAGCTCCTGCCCCGCGCCGGGTCCTGGATGGGGGCGGTCAACGCGGTCTTCGGCGTGGCGCTCCTGGGGGTGGCGATTGCGCTCTTGGAGCGCATCCTGCCCGCGGCGGTGGCGATGCTCCTGTGGGGGTTGCTGCTCATCGGTTGCGCGGTCTATCTGGGGGCACTCACCCAGCTGCCCCCCGGGGCCCACGGCTGGGACAAGTTATGGAAGGGGCTCGGGGTCGGCCTGCTGATCTACGGAGCCCTCATGCTGGTCGGTGCCGCGGCGGGTGGTAAGGACACGCTCCAGCCCCTGCGCGGTCTGCCGGATGTGGGTGGCGCGGGCACCACGACCGAATCCCTCGCCTTCAAGCGGATCAAGACTCTGGCCGACCTGGACCGGGAACTGGCCGGTGCCCGCGCGGCCGGGCGGCCGGTGATGCTCGATTTCTACGCCGATTGGTGTGTATCCTGCAAAGAGCTGGAGCGCGACACCTTCAGCGACCCCGCGGTAATCGGCGCCCTCAAGCACTTCGTCCTGCTCCAAGCGGATGTCACCGCCAACGACGCCGCCGATCAGGCCCTGATGCAGGGACATTTTAAGATCCCCGGCCCACCGGCCATGCTGTTCTTCGATCCCGCGGGAGCCGAGCGGCCGGACCTGCGGCTGGTCGGATTCACGCCCGCCCCGGCGTTCGTTGCGCACCTGCGCCGCGTCGGCCCCTGAGACGAGCCGCCACGGGGCTGCGGCCGCGCGAAGACCCAAGCCGCAAGGCTGGACAAGATCGCGCGAAATCGGCACAATTCGCGGCGCTTTGCCGCCCCTGCACCGACTACCCGCTGCCGGGCGGCGCCTTGGCGGCCGTCGCCCCCGCGCCGGCAACCCCGAACCCCCGAATCTGCAAGGTCACAGCGCCGACATGGCAAGCATCCTGGTCCTCAACGGACCCAACCTCAACCTACTCGGAACCCGGGAGCCGGGCCACTATGGCCAGGTCACCCTGGCGCAAATCGAGGAGCGGCTGCGGGCTGCGGCGCAGCGCGAGGGTCATGACCTGGCCTTCGTCCAGAGCAACGCCGAGCATGTCCTGATTGAGCGGATTCACGCCGCCCCGGCGGACGGGGTGTGCTTCATGCTCTTCAACCCGGCCGCCTTTACCCATACCAGCGTTGCGCTGCGCGACGCACTGCTCGCCGTCGCCATCCCCTTCATCGAGGTCCACCTCTCGAACGTGCATGCGCGCGAGCCCTTTCGTCGCCACTCCCACTTCTCCGACATTGCGGTGGGGGTGATCAGCGGGCTGGGTGCGCAAGGGTATGAACTGGCGCTTTGCGCCGCCTTCAGCCGGCTGGTGCCGGCCAATCCCACCGAGAACCACTGAACATGGATATCCGCAAGGTCAAGAAACTGATCGAACTCCTGGAGCAATCCAACGTGGCGGAGATCGAGATCCACGAGGGGGAGGAGTCGGTACGCATCAGCCGACACGGCGGGGCGACATCGCTGTTTATGCCCCAGGCAATGACGCTGCCGGCGGCAGCAGCAGCGCCCGCGGCCGCTGTCACCCCGGTCAAGCCCGGCGATGAGGTGCTCGATGGACTGGCGGGCGAGGTCGTGCGCTCACCCATGGTCGGCACCTTCTACCGCGCCCCCGCCCCGGGCTCCGGGCCCTTCGTCGAGGAGGGTCAAAAGGTCAAGTCAGGGGACACACTGTGCATCATCGAGGCGATGAAGATCCTGAATCAGATCGAGAGTGAAAAGGCCGGTACCGTGCGCCGCATCCTGGTGGAAAACGGCCAACCGGTCGAATACAACCAGCCCCTGTTCATTATCGAGTGACCGGCCCTCGCGGCACCCGCCGCGGGACCCCGTGCGCCACCCCGCATCCGTCGGCCACCGTTATACAGGCAACCCCAGCATGCCAGCCATGATCGAGAAGATCCTCATCGCCAACCGGGGCGAGATCGCACTGCGCGTCTTGCGCGCCTGCCGTGAACTCGGCATCCGCACGGTCGCCGTCCATTCGGAGGCGGACCGGGACTTAAAGCACGTACTCCTGGCGGACGAGTCGGTCTGTATCGGGCCGGCCGCCTCGCGCGACAGCTATCTCAATATTCCGGCCATCATCAGCTCAGCCGAGGTCACCGATACGGTGGCCATTCATCCGGGCTACGGATTCCTGTCCGAGAACGCGGACTTTGCCGAACGGGTGGAGAGTTCCGGCTTCATCTTCATCGGCCCACGTCCGGAGACCATCCGGCTGATGGGCGACAAGGTTTCCGCGATCGCGGCCATGAAGGCGGCCGGCGTGCCCTGCGTGCCCGGCTCGGACGGCCCCTTGGACGACAACGACAAGAAGCGTACATTGGATCTCGCCCGCGCCATCGGTTATCCGATCATCATCAAGGCCTCCGGCGGCGGCGGCGGTCGCGGGATGCGAGTCGTGAATTCGGAGGCGACCCTGCTCAACGCCATCTCGCTCACCCGGGCCGAGGCCGCGGCCGCCTTCAACAATAACATGGTGTACATGGAAAAGTACCTCGAGAACCCGCGCCATATCGAGTTCCAGATGCTGGCCGACCAGCACGGCAATGCCATCCATTTGGGCGAGCGCGACTGCTCCATGCAGCGCCGTCACCAAAAGGTGGTGGAAGAGGCCCCGGCGCCCGGCATTACCCAGGCGCAACGCCATGAGATCGGCGAACGCTGCGCCCAGGCGTGCCGGGACATTGGCTATCGCGGCGCCGGCACCTTCGAGTTCCTTTATGAGGACGGGCACTTCTATTTCATCGAGATGAATACCCGCGTCCAGGTGGAGCACCCGGTAACCGAGATGGTGACCGGGGTGGATATCGTGAAGGAACAGATCCTGGTCGCGGCTGGGGAGCACCTACGCTACCGCCAGAAGGACATCGTGATGCGCGGTCATGCCGTGGAGTGTCGCATCAACGCCGAGCACTCCGAAACCTTCCGCCCGAGCCCCGGCAAGATCACCGAATTCCACGCCCCCGGCGGGCCCGGGATCCGCATGGACACCCACATCTATTCCGGCTACACGGTGCCGTCGTACTACGACTCCATGATCGGCAAGCTGATCACCCACGGGGAGGATCGCGCGGTCGCGATTGCCCGCATGAACAATGCGCTGCGCGAGACGGTGATTGAAGGCATCGACACCAACATCAAGCTCCAGCGCAGCATCATGCGTGACGCTGCCTTCGAGGCCGGCGGGGCCAATATCCACTATCTGGAGAAGAAGCTGGGGATGTGACGGACTCCTTATGGCCCTTTTTCCCGAGCACCCGCCCATGTCCTGGCTGCAACTCTCTCTCACGGTCCCGCAAGACCAGTCCCCGCTGCTGGAGGCCGCCCTGGAGAATGCCGGGGCGCTGGCGGTGACCCTGGGCGATGCCGGCGACGACCCCCAGCTCGAGCCCCCGCCCGGGGCCATGCCACTGTGGCAGGCGGTACAGCTGCACGCACTGTTCGAGGACGATGCGGCGGGCGCGACCCAGGTCGAGGCCCTCACCGTGGCCTTCGGCCCACTGAGCCTGACGCCGCCGCGCTGCGAGCGCATCGCCGATCGTGCCTGGGAACGGGTCTGGCTCGAGGACTTCCGACCCACCCGCTTCGGCCGCCGACTCTGGGTCTGCCCCCAAGGCCAGCCGGCGCCGGACCCGGACGGCATCGTCGTGGACCTGGACCCGGGGCTGGCCTTCGGCACCGGGCATCACCCGACCACCGCGCTGTGCCTGGAGTGGCTGGATGGGGCGGAGCTTGCGGGACTCACCCTGCTCGACTACGGCTGCGGCTCCGGGATCCTCGCCATCGCGGCCCTGAAGCTCGGTGCCGCCGCGGTGATCGCGGTCGACCACGATCCCCAGGCGATCGAGGCCACGCTCGCCAACGCCGCCGCCAACGGCGTTGACGGCGGGTTGACCGTCTGTCTGCCCGGTGAGCTGGCCACGCTCGCGGCCCGCCTGCCGGTGGCCTGCGTGCTCGCCAACATCCTGGCCGGGCCCTTGGTGGAGTTGGCCACGCGGTTGCTCGCGGCCCTGGCGCCCGGGGGCCAGCTGGTCCTCTCCGGGGTACTGGCCGAGCAGGTGAGCACGGTGAGCGCCGCCTATGAGCGGCAGGTCGAACTGGCGCCGGTGCGGTTGCGCGAGGGGTGGGCGCTCATCGCGGGGACCCGACGCGCGGAGCGCTGACGATGCCCCTGACGACCCGCTGCACCCGCTGTCGACGCCAGTTTCCCGTCTACGCCCAGCAACTCAAGACCCACCGCGGACAGGTTGACTGCCCGCACTGCGGTGAGCGCTTGGATGCGGTGGCTGGGCTGGTCGACGAAGCAGGCGTTGCCGGCGCGGCCCCGCTGAACCGCGGCCGCGCTGATGCGGGTGCCGGTACCGGCCCTGGCGCCAATGCCGCCCGCCGACGCGCGGAACCGCGGGAGACGCGCCTGACCCTGACGCCCGCGATGGTTCCGACCGCCGGCCCGGCGCCGACCCCCGCCCGGCGCACGGTCAGTATCCGGGCGCCGACCCCGCCGCCCCCCCCACGCCGGTCGACGCGCGCCCGGCGCCATTGGGGGCGCCTGTCCCTGGTCCTGGGATTGAGCGTGTTATTGGGCGTCCAACTGGTCTGGTGGCGACGCGCCGAGTTGCTGCGTGATCCCAACGGATTCCATCTCCTGAACACCTGGTGCGGCTATCTGGGGTGCCACCTGGCGCCCCCCCGGTTGCCCGGTGCACTGGCCGTGCGCGAACCGTCACTGAACCCGGACGCCGTGAGCGGTGCATTGATGCTGCGCCTCACCATCGGGAACAGCGCCGAACTGCCGCAACCGGCCCCGCTGATCGAGCTGGAGTTGTACGACCAACAGGGCGACCTGACCGCGGTGCGCCGCTTCTCACCGAGCGAATACGCCGCCGCGCCCGGGCCCGGGGGCGCCGGCCACGCCGCCCCCATCGCCCCGCACGAGGCCCGCGTGGTGGCCCTGGCCTTGGCACCGCCCAGCACGGAGGCATCGGGGTTCAAGGTGCGACTGCGATGACACCGGCTCCCCCGGCGGGCGCGCTGCGCCCCTTTAGCATCGGCCCCTACCGGTTCCCGACCAATCTGATCCTGGCCCCGATGGCGGGCATCAGCGACCGCCCCTACCGGGCGCTGTGCCGACGCTTGGGCGCCGCGCTCGCGGTCTCGGAGATGGTGTCCTGCGATACCACGCTGTGGGGTTCGATGAAGTCGCTGCGCCGCCTGGACTTTGCCGGTGAGCAGGGGCCAGTGTCGGTACAGATCGTCGGAACCGATCCGCTGGCCATGGCCGAGGCGGCGCGGATGAATCTGGGCGCGGGCGCCCAGCTCATCGACATCAACATGGGCTGCCCGGCCAAGAAGGTCTGTCGGGTGGCGGCGGGCTCGGCCCTGCTGCGCGACGAATTGCTGGTGGGGCGGATCCTCGCCGCGGTGGTGCACGCGGCCGCCCCGGCCCCGGTGACGCTGAAGATCCGCACCGGGTGGTCACCCGGGGAGCGCAATGCGCTCGCCATCGCGCGCATCGCGCGGGAGTCGGGCGTGGCCGCGCTGGCGGTCCACGGCCGCACCCGCGGCTGCGGCTATGACACCCCGGCCGAACACGAGACGCTCCGCGCCATTCGCCTGCAAGTGGACATTACGTTGATCGCCAACGGCGATATCGACTCCCCCCAGGCCGCCCGGCGGGTGCTGGACTCCACCGGTTGCGATGCTATTATGATCGGGCGCGCGGCCCAGGGACGCCCCTGGATCTTCCGCGACATCGCCACCTATCTGGCCACCGGTGCCGACACGCCCGCGCCGGCGCGCGACTGGATCAGGGACCTCGTCCTGGAACACCTGGACGCGCTCTATCGTTTCTACGGGACCCGTGCCGGGGTGCGGATCGCGCGCAAACACATCGCTTGGTACTGTCGCGGGCTCCCGGGGGCCGCGGCCTTCAGGATCGCCGTCAATCGCGCAGACAGCACGCTGGACCAGCAACAGCAGGTCCGTACCTTCTTCAACAAACACCCCGCACGGGAGGATCAGGCGGCATGACGACAGCGCTTCAGGACGACGACGACCATCCACCGCCGTCCGCACACCCTGGGACCACGGCCTGTCGCGCCACCGACCTTCATGTGGTCCAGACCGAGCGCGCCGATCCCTTGAGCAAGTGCGTGGAAGACGCCGTGGCGAACTATCTGCGCAACATGGATGGGCACGCCATCACCGACCTGTATCGGTTGGTCATCGAGGAGGTCGAACGCCCACTGTTCGAGACGGTGCTGCGTTCCGCCCAGGGCAACCTCACCCTGGCGGCCCGCATCCTGGGGCTTACCCGCAGCACCTTGCGCAAACGGCTGGCGCACCACAACATCACGCGCTAGTTAAATCGCCCGCTGGTCGATTTAACTTGGTTTAATCTCTTTTGTGGCCTGGGGCCTACCGGAAATCAATCTATGCAACCCATACGGCGCGCGCTCATCAGTGTTTCGGATAAGACCGGGGTCGTGGAGTTGGCCCGGGGGCTGGTCGACCGGGGGGTCGAGATCCTCTCTACCGGCGGGACCGCCACGCTGCTCGCGCAGCAGGGGATTGCAGTGACCGAGGTGTCGGACTACACCGGCTTCCCGGAGATGATGGGCGGGCGGGTCAAGACCCTGCACCCGCGTATCCACGGCGGCATCCTAGGGCGACGTGGGACCGATGAGGCGGTGATGGACGCCCATGCCATCAACCCCATCGACCTGGTCGTGGTGAATCTCTATCCCTTCGAGCAGACCGTCGCCAAACCCGGCTGCGATCTCGCCACCGCGATCGAAAACATCGACATCGGCGGCCCCACCATGGTGCGGGCGGCGGCCAAGAATCACGCCGGGGTGACGGTGGTGGTGGATGCGGCCGATTACCCCCGGGTACTGGCCGAATTGGCCGCGACCGGGGGCGTCAGCGCCGCCACCCGCTTCGACCTCGCGGTCAAGGCCTTCGAGCATACCGCCGCCTATGACGGGGCCATCGCCAACTATCTGGGCGCGGTGATTGAGCACCCGCAGCAGCAGGCCGCGGGCTTCCCGCGCACCTTCAATCTCCAGTTCCGCAAGCGCCAGGGCATGCGCTATGGCGAGAACCCCCATCAGAACGCGGTGTTTTATACTGAACTCAATCCCCGGGAGGCCGGCGTCGCCACCGCCCGCCAACTCCAGGGCAAGGAGCTCAGCTACAACAATATTGCTGACACGGATGCCGCCATCGAATGCGTCAAGCAGTTCGACGAGGGCATGGCCTGCGTCATCGTCAAGCACGCCAACCCCTGCGGGGTCGCACTGGGCGAGAGCCTGCTCGACGCCTATGAGCGTGCCTTCAGCACCGACCCCGAATCCGCCTTCGGCGGCATCATCGCCTTTAATCGCGAGCTGGATGGTGAGACCGCCCGCATCATCTGCGAGCGCCAATTTGTAGAGGTGATCGTCGCCCCGCGGGTCTCGGCGGCGGCCTCGGCGGCAGTCGCGGCAAAGAAGAACGTGCGCCTGCTCGAGTGCGGTGAATGGGCAAGCGAGCCGCTCGCGCGGCTCGATTTCAAGCGCGTCAACGGCGGACTCCTGGTCCAGGACGCGGATCTCCGCCTCATCGACTCATTGCGCACCGTCACCAAGCGCGAACCGACCCCCGAAGAGCTGGCGGACCTGCTGTTCAGCTGGCGCGTGGCCAAGTCCGTCAAGTCCAACGCCATCGTCTACGGGCGTAACGGCATGACCATCGGTGTGGGCGCCGGCCAGATGAGCCGGGTCAATTCCGCGCGCATCGCCGCCATCAAGGCCGAATTGGCGGGGCTCGAGGTGAAGGGCTCGGTGATGGCCTCCGACGCCTTCTTCCCCTTCCGCGACGGCATCGACTCGGCCGCGGCGGCCGGCATCACCGCGGTCATCGAACCCGGAGGCTCACTGCGGGATGAAGAAGTCATCGCCGCCGCCGACGAGCACGGCATGGCTATGGTCTTCACCGGGATGCGGCATTTCCGGCATTAGGAAGGACTTTCCCTCGTGACACCGTTGCGCGGTGTCACGCCTGCAATTCCGGCGCTCTGCGCCCCCGTACTCATAGCCAGCGCATGAACATCCATCCCACCGCGATCATCGAAGACGGCGCGCAGGTCCATGAGACGGCCAGCGTCGGCCCCTACTCCATCATTGAGGCAGGGGCCGTCATCGGTGAGGGGTGCCGTATCGAAAGTTCCGTGCGTATCTTCGCGCCAACCCGCATGGGCGCGTTCAACCGTGTCTGCCACGGTGCCACCCTGGGTTCCGACGCCCAGGACCTCACCTTCGATCCGGCGCGGGCCAGTCCACTCACGATCGGCGACCACAATCATTTCAAGGAAGGGGTGAATATCAGTTGCGGGACCAAGAGCGCCGAGGGCACCCGCATCGGCAGCCACAATTACTGGATGGCCTATTCCCACGCCGGTCACGACTGCGTGGTCGGCGATCACAATATCTTCGCCAATACCGCCACCCTGGCGGGTCATGTCGAGGTGGATCACCACTGTTTCCTCTCCGGCCAGGTCGCGATCCACCAGTTCTGCCGCATCGGCGCCTACGCCATGGTGGCGGGGGTGACCGGCGTACCCCAGGACGTGCCGCCATTCGCGCTGGCCGATGGGCACCGGGCGCGAATCGTCGGGATCAACGTCGTGGGCCTGCGCCGCGGCGGCTTCACCCAAGCGCAACGCAGCCGCATCAAGGGCGTCTATCGGCTGGTTTTCCGCTCGGGGCTGCGATTGGGCGAGGCCCTGGTCAAGGCCGAAACCGACTATCCAGGTCCGGAGACCGATGAGATCATCCAATTCATCCAAACGAGCCGGCGGGGCATCATTTCAATCGCCTGAGTCAAGTGTCATTCCGGCCACCCAGCCTCTCGTGACACCGCTCTAGCGGTGTCACGCAGGTGTTGGGCGCTGTGCGCCCCGAGCCCGGCGGCCGCAGTGACGATCAAAGCAGCCGCTCTGACCAAGGCTTGCCTAGTTTCCGCTCCGGCTCAAGCATCGCTACCCGCAGGAAAACCCCTATGAACATCCTCATCATCGGCGGCGGTGGGCGCGAACACGCACTCGCCTGGAAGGCCGCCCAATCGCCCCTGGCTGACCTGGTCTATGTGGCCCCCGGCCATGGCGGCACGGCCGTCGAACCGGGCGTGCAAAACGTCCCGATCCTGGCCGACGACATCCCAGCGCTGGTGCGCTTCGCCAGTGAGCAGGCCATCGGGCTCACCATCGTCGGCCCCGAGGTGCCGCTGGTGGCCGGGGTGGTGGACGCCTTTGCCGCCGCCGGGCTGCCCTGTTTCGGCCCCCGCCAGGCCGCCGCCCAACTCGAGGGATCCAAGGCCTTCAGCAAGGCCTTTCTCGAGCGCCATGGCATCCCCACCGCGGCCTACGGCGTCTTCACCGAGGTCGAGCCGGCGCTGGCTTATCTCGAGCAAGTCGGCGCGCCCATTGTGATCAAGGCGGACGGCCTGGCCGCCGGCAAGGGCGTGATCCTGGCCCAGGACCTGGACACCGCCCGCGAGGCGGTGCGCGACATGCTGGGCGCCGGGCGCTTCGGCAGCGCCGGGGCACGCGTCGTCATTGAGGAGTTCCTGACCGGCGAGGAGGCGAGTTTCATCGTCATGGTGGACGGCACCCATTGCCTGCCCATGGCGACCTCCCAGGACCACAAGGCGCGCGACGACGGCGACCGCGGCCCCAACACCGGGGGCATGGGTGCCTATTCCCCGGCCCCGGTGGTGACGCCCGCAATCCACGCCCGGGTCATGCGCCAGGTGATCGAGCCGACCATCGCCGGGCTGGCCGCCGAGGGCCTGCCCTATGTGGGATTCCTCTATGCGGGGCTCATGATTGCGCCGGACGGCACCCCCAAGGTGCTGGAATACAACTGCCGCTTCGGCGATCCCGAGACCCAGCCGATCATGATGCGCCTGAACTCCGACCTGGTCGCGCTGTGTCTGGCCGCCCTGGATGGGCGACTGAATGAGGTTGAGGCCGACTGGGACCCGCGGGTCGCGCTCGGCGTGGTCATGGCCGCCGGCGGCTACCCGGACACCTATGCCCAGGGGCGGCCGATCAGCGGCTTGGCGGCGGGCGACACCGCGGACGTCAAGGTCTTCCAGGCCGGCACGCGCCGCGATGGCGATCAGACGCTCACCGCCGGCGGGCGGGTACTGTGTGTCACCGCCTTGGGCGACACCGCCCGGGACGCCCAAGGGCTTGCCTACCGGCGGGTGCGCGAGATCGCCTGGCCGGATGCCTATTACCGCACCGACATCGGCTATCGGGCCATTGCCCGTGAGGCCGCCGGCGGCCTTTAGCACCATTGCCTGTAGGTCGCCCTTCAGGGCGACCTTGGCGCTGACCATCCCACCCTCTGCTGCGCCTGTTGCCCACTCGTCCGCGTCCTAAGCCCCCCCTTGCCTGGCGCGCTCGAGCCGACTAAAATCAGGGGAAGGCGCCTGTCCCGCGCGGCTGACTTTCCTATCCATTTCCAGCCCACACACGCCGGCAGGCGCTCTTGATCACAAGCTGTGGAGGGTCGGATGCCCACTTGGCGAAGGTTCTCGATGTGTGCTCGCGGGTCCCTGCCTTGCGCTGGTGACTCCGTGTCGGGCGCTCGCCTGGTCTTTGGCGGCGTTCCGCGGATCTTGCCGGGCACTCGGGGGATCTTGCCGGATGCTCGCCGGATCTTAAGGCCGCTCCTCAGATCTTGCAGAGTGCTCTGCGGATCTCGCAGAGCGCTCCGCGGACCTTGCAGAGTGCTCCGCGGGTCTTTCAAAACGCTCATCGGTCATTGTGGCCCGGCACCGGTTCTCGCCGAGCGCCCAGCATTCATTGCCGAGCGCGCTTCAGTCGCCGGCTATCGCTTCACATTTGTCGTACGAGATCCCCAGGTTTGCCGGAATGCTCTGCGAGGTCCGCGGAGTGCTTTGCGAGCTCTGCTGAGCACGCTGCAAGATCCGCGCAGCACTCCCGAGTCGTGGCCGATGGCTCAGCAGTCGTCGCCGAGCATTCGTCAATCGTCGCCGAACGCGCATCAGTCTTCCCGTAGCGCCCGTTGAACGGCGCTGACCACTCGTAGACCAACAGCCGTCAGGAGGAGCCGATCGATGCCTACTTCATCTTACATGCCAAGCGATGACAGCGGTAAAGCCGACTTGCTCGACCACCTTGCTCTCACCGTACCCAAATACGCCACCCTGCTGGACATCAGCGCTGCCGATATCGCGGTGCGCCAAGTCGATGCGACCGCCTTCCGCTACGCGTTTCACGTCATGAACGACATGCAATCCTATGCCCAGCATTGGACGGCCCAAAAGAATCTGCTGCGGGACGGTGGCACTGGAGCCGCGGAATGGCCGGCGCCCCCCACGCTGGATCAACCCATTCCGCCCGCCGTCCTTCCCGGTATCATCCCCAGGGCGTCGGCATTCGTTGCACATCTGAAGACCCACAAGAACTACACGACGGCCATCGGGCAGGATTTGTGGATCGTCGGCGCCTCCCATGTGATCGACCCCAGCACCTGGAAGCCCGTGCTGGGCGTCCAGATGCAGGCCGGCCATCCGGTGATCATATGGACCAAGGGCAAGGCCGGTGGGATCGAGATCTGGGTGGACCGCAATGACGGTCACAATTTCGTCTTCCTGATCATCAACACCGAACCCAACACCACCGATCTGACCCCGCTGCCCGCCCCCGGTACCAGCGCCGCCTGGCGCTACAAGGCCATCTACCGCCTCCACGATGAGCAAGTGGGGCAGTGGAGCGATGTGGTCAGCATTGCGGTGGGGGGGTAGAACATTTGAGGCTCGCGGGGCCAGGGTCTAAGCACGCAGGATATGTCCGACCCTGGCCTCGTTTCTTCCTTTTTCGTTCCTGCACATATTGGCGGCGGAGTCTCGAGTTGAGAGGAAGGATGGTCCGCCGGCGCCCTGACGGACGAGGCATCAGGAGGCCCCGCGGCAGGTCTGGTATAGATACAGGGGATTCTACCTGCATTATGGTTGCACCGTGGAGCCATATATCTATCACTGCCATTTTTCACCGCTAATGGAGATTTTTAGTGCTACATGCCATTAACCATAGAAAGACCGAGCATTGCCGGGGCTATCTTGGTCATCGGGCAGAATCGGCCAAACGGTTCAACGCCGAAGATGAAATAACATCTATTGTTTTCGGGCCGCTCGACTTTATGGAAGATCGACAAGTTTGCCGTTTCTGGCAAGCGGTATTTACCCAAATCGGAAAGGGCTGCGTGATTGGGGATCTAGTGTCTGCAAGATCCAGTGTAAGGCTTTGGCCGCGCAGGCCAATCCCGGGAAACATCGGCAAACCCAAGGAGCCGGACGCACATATCGCATTTTCTTCGAAAGACGGCGCTCGGGTCGATATTCTGATCGAGGTCAAATGGCGGCAACGGCTTGTCCGAAAAAAGGTCGAATTTCAACTTCGCCAACAATGGCAGGAATATCTAGAGGACGGTACCAGAACCGACTGCTGGCATTTTTTTATTGCTCCAAACATTGGTGATACCATTTCGGGACAATGCCTGCAAGGGCAAGACATCTGGCCGGCGGGGAGACTGATTGCTTTTACCTGGATGGATCTGCGTAATGTTTTGACCGGCCTTGCCGGCGACTATGATGGGCTTGCGCGATGGGCCGCAGCGACGGACTGCTTCCTAGAAAAAATCGGCGTTTGCCATTTCAGAGGCTTTGCCCACCTTTCCGCAGCGACGCCTGAAACCGGGATCGTTCACCAGCGATTCTACGGCGGCTTGAATCATGGATTCCACGGGTTCACGCGGGCAGCCGAAAGCCTGCCTGTATTGGGCTGTTCTTTTCACTCCTTTTTCGAGGAATAAAGCGATGTCCGAGCAAGGCAAAAAGCTGGCGCAATGCGTGAGGGCGATCTCGGCTTATGGGAAGGAAATCGATGCTTTGAGAGCGGTGCTTAACGGTCTGTTATTGCAGGCAATCGATAATCCTGATATGCCTTATGCCAGGCATGGCGATCCAGTCCCCGCCGCTCGGATGGACGATTCGGAGTGGATATATACGGATGTCGCATTTTCGATACCCTTATGGTACATAAGGCGGGGGCCGCATACTACCGATATGTACCTCGGCTATCAAATCAGCCTTTCCGGTGATGGGATCGGCTTCAGCGGAAATGATGCGCCACTGCTTCATGTTTTCCTATGGGATGAGCCCGCAGATCTCGAAGAAAACTGGATGGGCTATCCGTTAGACGCGAAATCCGAGCCGACCCTCGTTCACAACCGCTTGATCATATGGCCACGAGCGAACCGTACCCAATGGACATTCAGTATTGATCTTCTTTCGCTAGATTCCAGTCAAGCGCTGCTCGATAGCATCGTCACACCTGCAATCGCTCTAGCCTCGCTGGAAGCGGAAGATGGCATCCTACAAATTTTGCCAGATAACCTGCAGGGACTGGTGGTGTATAAAAACGAAGACGGTCTGATCGCCGTCGACGGGGAGAGGGAGTCCGAAGGCATATAGCGCAATACTCGAGCATAAGGCGTCAGGATCGAATACCTTTCCTGGTTCCGAAAGATTGGCGAGGAGTTTGGCTATGCCACTCACTGAACAAGACCTTCTTGAACGCGACGCGCAGCGCAATATTGGCGAGGAGCTGCTGCAAGCCATTCGCGATGTCAAGGCGGAGCGTCATGGCTCAGTCTACACGGCGGAACCGAACGAGGTTGCAGCAACCCGTCTGCGGTGTGACCTGTCTCAGGCTCAGTTCGCGGCTGCACTCCATATCTCGCCACGGACATTGCAACACTGGGAGCAGGGGCGTCGCCGGCCCTCTGGTGCAGCAGAGACGCTATTGAAAATCGTGGCTCGTCACCCGGAAGTGCTACGCGAAGTCATCTGAAAATGTAGCTGCTTGTCGATAATCCGTTGCCCGCAGCGTTGATGACCATGACGTCGGTGCCGGCGCCGGCCGTGACTTTCAGCGGCTGATGGTCGGCGATGATTTTTTCGACCACCCGACCTATCTCCCCAGCCAGTCGTTAAGTTCGGCGCGTCCGCAATCAAACTCGCTCTATCTTGTGATCATCGGATCAGCAGCTTACCCGATGCCTGCGCATCGCGAATCACCCGTTGATTGGCGGTAAAGACCGTAATGCCGTGCACGCTTGCAAAGTCGCCGTCGTCCGTCACAATCTGGCTGATTCCCGCTCTTAACGCTGCGTCCGCCATAAACAGATCGTAACCGTCGAGTCCGACGGCGGGAAACAACGCCAAGGCCGACCGCATGAAATCGTTGTCCATGCTGAGGGGTAGCAGCGTGCTGACGCTCTGTACATCGGCCCAGGTATCGGAAATGAGCGAAACCAGCTTGCGGCGCTGACTTGGGTAGTCGTGGCGGAACGCCTTGGGGCCGATCTCGCGGCCAGCCTGATCGGCGTAAATCTCACGCTCTGCCTTTTCGATGTTGTGGGCAAGTTCGGCGAAGGCGAGTCCGTAGCAATGCAGGGTAGCACCCGCACTGATGGCGGACTTGAGAAACGCCGGATAGTGGCCAAGCTGGTAAGGTTCCGGACCGCCACCCGGAGTTTGTGAGGCCCGCGGGTAGAACAACCAATACCAGGCATTGGTATCGACTAGAAAAACATCGGAATTCTTCGGGGCGTCCGTTCGTAGATCGACAACCCGTGCGCGGACAGTCAGGGACATCAGGCAACGACTGCGTTGTCGCGCACGATGCGGTCAATCGCGTTGCGCTGATCCTCGTTGGCGGTGTAGTAATCCTTAGCGTTCTCAATCACGCGACGCAGGACGCGGGCACCGAAGTCCGAGAGGTGCTCGAATTTCAGGCGGGCGTTGAGGGTCTCCGAGGTCAGATCGGCCAACAGGCGGCCGATACCAGCGTTGAAAAAGGGCGAGGCGAACACCTGTACGCCGTCGAAATCGAGCTCGACCGCCTCGCCCTGGGCCAGCGGGTCGTGAATACGGCCATAGATGGCCTCGCCGTCCGCCAGTGTCATGGCGTTTTCGCCGACCAGGTCTTTAACCTTGATGTACATAGTGTCTCCCCGTCAGAAAAATGGTGCTTGGCTTGGCGCCTCCTCAGACAAAACGTAACGCCGATCGTCACAGGAGAGGCGGATCTGAACCAGGGTGCCCTCAAAAAAGGGATCAAGATTTTCGTATGTTTCGCCCCGCTGGTCAATGTGGGCACGACCGTCGTGACTATAGACCAACATGGTGCCGTTGTTCTTGCGTACTAGTTCCTTGAGCAAATCCAGGCCCACGCCGCGCGGCCCGGCAAGCCGACAGGTGGTTGAATTACCGCGCTGAAAGGCCCACCGCAACGCCTCAGCCGCGGACAACTGGGGTCGGCCGAGAAACAAACGCACATTTGATGGGATACCTATCCCGAAATCCGCCACGGCCAACGTCAGCTGGCGCCGGGTCTTGAAGAACTGGCCGCAGCTGAACACCCCGACACGAGTCGAGCTGTGCTCAAAGGCGTTGGCGAAGATCTCCCACATCTGACCGACGACCGCGTTGGCGAGTCCTGCGCTGACGTTGATCCACCCCCGCCCGAGCCAGTTCCGGCGTAAGTCGTAAGCAATACCGTCCTGATCTTGCGAGCAATACTCGCGGTAGGGAATTGAATTGCCTTGCCAGGGTGCAGTTCCGGCACCCATCGCATGGGCGAAACCGTTCTGCAACAGGTTGACACGCAACGGGTCAGTCATGGTATCGAGTAGAAATCGCGCAACGCCGCCCCGGTGATGGATCACGCGGGACAAGCCACCGAGAAACACCACCGCGTTAGGCTGAAGAAATGCGCAGCCGGAAAAATCGAAACTCACTGCCGCTCCATCCCCAGCCATATCCACTCGACGCCAGATATGCGCCATGGCGCGAAAATCGGCTGGCCCGTCGTTCAGGCGCGGCACCTGGATACAAAGCGCAGTCAAAGTGTTTCGCGGAAGGCGTTGGTGAGGATGGCAGGGACCTAGGCAGACTCAAACGCGCCCCTATGGACTATCAGGGACTATCAGGGACAGACCACGATAATTTGGAGTGGAAGAGGCCAGGATCTAATGCTTTGTTTGTCCTCAGATTCCAGTTTTCGAGCAAGCGAGCAAGCGAGCAAGAGGCAGTCTGTGCTCGAACCACATCAATCACCAACGATGCAGTTCATTCGTCGCTGTGTCCCGCGGACTCCCCTCAGGCCGCCAGTTCGATGCGAATATGCCGCCCCAACGCCTTGGCGGCCTTCTCCAGCGTCAGCAGGGTTACGGAGGTGTTGTCCGGGTCCAATAGGCGATTCAGGGCACTGCGGCTAGTGCCCATGCGCCGCGCCAGGTCGGCCTTGGTCAACTGCTGTCGCGCCATTTCCTGCTCCAATCGGAAGGCAATGACGCGCTTGATGGCGATGGCCTCGGACTGCGCAAGCAATTGTCCCTCCTCAAGAAAGGAATCGAGGCTGCTACCCATGTGCTCGTTCATTTCTTCAGGTCCGCACCGATGGCACCCTTGTCGCTTCTGGATAGGTTCTTGAGCCAGTCGCGCACGGGTTCGGTGCCAGACTCGGTCCGGAAAAAGACGACATCAAGGATCGGCTCAGCTCAGGGGGCATGGCTGCTAGCGTACCATTTTTGGTGCGGCAGGTAACTCGCCGGCACAAGGGGCCAGGGTCGGCTACTTTGCCTGGTTCCAGTAAGTAGCTCGGATTAGGCATGGATACCGAACCTTCTTGCGGTAATCCGCGACGTCAGACGCACCGTAACCCGACATCCGGGACATGAATCGTCGGATTACGCTTCGCTAACCTGACCGGCGGATTAACAAACTGGCAGAAACAGCTTCAAGGGTGTATCGAGAAAGGCAACCGCGCCATACCGCACATAAAACCCGGCCGCCTGGGCATCAAGTGCGTCAACGAACAGCCCTACCGCACCGGCATGTTCGCGAATCGCTCGCACCCGCTGCATCGCATCCATCAGCAACAATTCGCCGAGTCTCTTGCCTTGATGGTGGCGAGCAACGGCCAAGCGGCCGAGACGGACGCCCGGGATGATGCGGGGCAGCCGTTTGGCATAGGCATCCGGTAGGGCGCGGGTATCCACCTCGGTGAGCGTCAAGGCGTAGTAGGCCAGAATATCCGCGGGCGCGACGTCCGGCACCGCCACAAAGGTCTTGGATAAACCCTTGTGCTGATGCTGGCTGGCGATTCTCGCCAGCCAGTCGTTGAGTTCGGCGCGTCCGCAGTCGAAGCCCTGACGGTTATGGTTGCCAGTTAAAGCCTGAATCAGCATCGCGTCGCAATTCTTGATAACGCGCTTGGGCCGTGGCGAGTGCGGCGTTCGGTGGCGGTGGATGCTCCAAGAGGTCCAGCAAGCGCTCAGCGTCGCGCCGGGAAAGCTTCAGGGTTTGCTCGCGCTCGATGACGGTCTGCGCCTCTTTGAGTGCAGCCTGTACCAGAAACTGGTTGAGCGTCGCCCCGGAGAGTTCCGCGGCACGGTGCAGCGTCTCGAAAACCTCGGGCGGTACCCGCGCACCGATACGTTCGAGCTGTCTTGGACTGCTGGATACCATGGAAACCTCCCCGAATGGATTCGCTCTAAGATAGCATCGGCGCCAGAATGGCGCCAACTTTCGCCAATCCTCTGCCTTCCCGATGGGTCTTGACCGCCGCGGGGGCGGTGCCTAACCTACCGCCATGACTTGCGTTCGGACGGTCGAACTCCGAGCTCGCCATGCTCGATTCAGCCACCGCGTCGACACCTCGGGGCGCGGTCGGCATTCCTAATCCCCAGAGGCTCGCTGCCATGCGTCGATTGATACTGATCGGGTTCGCAATACTCCTTGCCGGCTGCTCCGACACCAAGCCCGGGGTCGCGCTCGGTACCCTGGAGCGCGACCGCGTCGCGCTCACCGCGACCGTCGCCGAGGTGATCGTCGCGCTGCCGGTGGCGGAGGGCACCCGGGTCACCGAGGGCACCGTGCTGGTGCGGCTCGACGACCAACAGCAGCGCGCCGCGCTCGACCGTGCCAAGGCCCAGGTCGCGCAGGGTGAGGCCAAGCTGCTGCGGCTGCGCAACGGCCCGCGCGCCCAGGACATCGCCGCCGCGCGCGCCACAGTGGCCGGCCGCGCGGCGGACCTGCGCGAGGCGCAGATCACCTATGACCGCAATCACGCCCTGATTGAGCGCAAGGCCGTGAGCCAGGCCGATGTCGATCGCTACCTGGCGCTCCGCGACGCCGCCGCCGCACGGCTCGACGAGGCCAAGGATAAACTCGACGAACTGCTGGCGGGCACCCGCCCCGAGGAGATCGCGAGCGCCCAGGCGGAGCTGGAGGCCGCGCAGGCGCAGTCCGCCTATGAGCAGGCGCTGTTGGCGGACCTGACCGTGGTCGCCACCCGCGACGGCTTGCTCGACAACCTGCCCTGGAACCTGGGCGAGCGCGTCGCGGTCGGCAGCCCGCTCGCCATCGTGCTGGCCGGCAAGGCCCCCTATGCGCGGATCTATGTACCAGAGCCCTATCGGGTCAAGATCACCAAGGGTACCCGGCTCAAGGTCCATGTGGATGGGCTCGACCGGGTCTTCGACGGCACCGTGCGTTGGATCAGCTCGGACCCGGCCTTCACCCCCTACTATGCCCTGAACGCGAGCGACCGCGCCCGCCTGATGTATCTGGCCCAGGTGGAGCTGCCCGACGATGCGGCCGGCCTGCCCAATGGGGTCCCGGCCCAGGTGGAGATGCCGTGACCGAGCCGGTGATCGAGGTACGCGGGCTGACCCGCCGGTTCGGCAACCTGACTGCGGTCGCCGACTTGGACCTGACCGTCGAGCCCCGGACCATCTACGGCTTTCTCGGCCCCAACGGCTCGGGCAAGACGACGACGGTGCGGATGCTGACCGGGCTGCTGACCCCCACCGCGGGCGAGGTGCGGGTGCTGGGCCATGAGCTCCCACGCGATGCCGAGCGGCTCAAACGCCGCATCGGCTACATGACCCAGAAGTTCTCGCTCTATGATGACCTGACGGTGGTTGAGAACCTGCGCTTCGTTGGCGCGATCTATGGGCTGGGACGGCGCGCCGCCCGGCAACGTATCGAGGTCCTGCTCGCGACCTATGCCCTGGGTCCGCTGCGCGATCGCCGCGCCGGGCAGATGAGCGGCGGGCAGCGCCAGCGCCTCGCCCTGGCCGCGGCGACCATCCACGAGCCGCCGCTGCTCTTCCTCGACGAGCCGACCTCGGCGGTCGACCCCCAGAGTCGCCGCGACTTCTGGGAGCGGCTCTTCGACCTGGTGGACGCCGGCGCGACGATCCTGGTCTCGACCCACTACATGGACGAGGCCGAGCGCTGCCATCGGCTCGCGATCCTGAAGGACGGCCACAAGCGGGCCGACGGCGCACCGGCCGAGCTCATGGCGGCGATGGGCGCGCGCGTGGTCGAGGTCGAGGGGGCCGACCTCCGGGCCTTGAAGCCGCAGCTCGCCGCGCTGCCGGAGGTGGTCTCGGCGGCCCAGCTCGGCAGCCGGCTGCGCGTGCTGGTGCACGATCGCATCCCCGATCCGGTGGCCTGGCTGCGCGACCAGACCCTGGACCCCCTGCCGACCCACCTGGAGTTGGTCCACCCGAGCCTGGAGGATGTTTTCGTGACCAGTACCGGGGAGGAGCGCCCATGAACGGCCTGCTGCTCTCGCTTCGCCGCATCCTCGTGATCCTGACCAAGGAGCTGATCCAACTGCGGCGCGACCGCACCACCCTGGGCATGGTGGTCATGATCCCGCTGATCCAGCTCGTGCTGTTTGGCTATGCGATCAACACCAATGTGCGCGACATCCCGGTCGCCTTGGTGGACCAGTCCAATACCACCTTGAGCCGCGTGCTGGCGCAGACGGTCGAGGCGACGCAGGTGGTGCGCTTCACCGAGCGCTATGCCGAGATCCCGCAGGCCCAGGAGGCGATCGTCGCCGGGCGGGTGCGGGCCGCGATGATCATCCCAGCCGATGTGAGCCAACGGCTTGCGCGCAGCGCAGCCGTCAGCCCCCGACTGGAGACCCCGCCGGCGACCGACGGGCCGACCAGTCGCCCGGTCGCGCAATGGCTCGTCGATGGCTCGGATACCATGATCGCCGCGGCCATCAAGGGCCTGCGCTCCATGCCGCTCGCGGAACTGCTGCGCAAGCCCGCCAACCGCATGACCCCGACCTTCGAGGTGGCGCTGTTCTTCAACCCGGAGCAACGCACGGCGATCAACATCGTCCCGGGGCTCGTCGCTGTTATCCTTACAATGACAATGGTTATGTTCACCTCGGCGGCGATCGTGCGCGAGAGCGAGCGCGGCAACATGGAGATGCTGATCAACACCCCGGTGCACCCGCTCGAGCTGATGCTGGGCAAGATCGTGCCCTACATCGGCATCGGTATCGTGCAGACCACCATCATCCTGGTGCTGGGCCATCTGATCTTCGGCGTGCCGCTGGACGGCTCGCTTGGTGCGCTCGCGGCCACCACACTCGCCTTCATCGGCGCCAGCCTCGCACTCGGCTTGGTCCTGTCGACGATCGCGACCAGCCAGCTGCAGGCAATGCAGATGACCGTGTTCATCCTGCTGCCCTCGATCCTGCTCTCCGGCTTCATGTTCCCCTACGAGGGCATGCCGGTGCCGGCGCAATACATCGCCGAGGTCCTGCCGGCGACCCACTTCATGCGGACGGTCCGCGCCGTGGTGCTGCGCGGCGCCGGCCTGCACGAGGTCGCCTTCGACACCCTCTGGCTGGTCGGCTTCATGCTGGTCGGGCTGCTCGTCGCCTCGTTGCGCTTCAAGAAACGGCTGGACTGAGCGGCGACCCAGGTCGACGGAGCAAACAACGGGCAAAGGGCAGCAGACTCGCTACAATCAGAGTGGGGAGCCACGAGGCAAATTCTGCGACAAGTCCCGGCCCCAAGAGTCTGGCCCCGACCAGCTTTTGGAACCCGAAAATTTCGTAAGGCTATCATGACTGATCGTATCGTTTTGCATCGTTGCATGCCGAGCATCAGGTCTGCAACGACAATGTCATTCTTCGTTGCAGTCCTTTTCCACCTGTTGTTTTTCAATCCCCCGGTCGCCGCCGCACAGTCGACCTCTGGTCCGTCTGTATCCGTCCCCCAAAGCGCTGACACATCACTCGCCAGGATCACGGTAGCAGGATCAATCACAGAGATCGGCTTACCCATTTACGCCCATCTCCGCGATGCGCGTGATCAAGAGTATGTCTTGACGATCGCAAGTCCCGGGGAACTGGAGGGCCTCGGGCAACCGTACCAGGTTCTGGACACCGTGACCGCTGGCGCCACCTATGTCATTGCCCTCGAACGACGCCAAGGGGCGCGGGCGGCAGCGGCATCGAGGTTTCAATTGCTGATGGATGACGGGCATCAGATCCTGCTGCGTGATGTGGCCGGTATACGGAAACTGCTGGCCGAAATGGGTTTCGCGATCGTGCTGCTTCCTTCCATGCCGCTCGTCCTGGCGCCACCAAGACTCCCGGATAGCCGCCTGCTTGAGCCCAGTGCGGCGCCCCGTATGGCGTCCAGTACGGCACCCCCAGCCTATGACCCAAGGGTAGCGGCCTTGATCGCCCAGATCAGCCAGGATGTGCTCTACGAAGACATTCGCAAGTTGTCCGGCAAGGCACCCATGACCGTTGGTGGAACCCCATACACCATCACCACCCGCTATTCCGGGAGCGCCGATCTGGAGAAGGCCAACCAATACGTTTATGAACAGCTGCAGTCGCCGAACGTGTCAGTCGCCTACCAGGATTGGCAAGCAGGTTCCGAGAGCGGCAAAAACATCATCGCCGCTCTTCCCGGCAAGGTAAAACCTGAGGAAATCGTTCTCGTGACTGCTCACCTCGATGATATGCCGAATACCCTCCCTGCACCGGGTGCGGATGACAATGCATCTGGTGTTTCCGCACTGCTGGCTTTCGCGCGGGTCGCGAGTGATCGATCATTTGATCGCACCCTGCGCTTCGCTGTTTTCGGTGGCGAGGAGGCTGGCATTCTTGGCAGCGACGCTTATGCCAGATCCGTCGTGGGTCAGAAGATTATCGCGGTGTATAACATGGATATGATCGCATGGGATTCCGACAATGACCCCTCCCTGGCATTACATATACGCCCAGTCGGTAATCCCGGTTATGATGGCGATAAAGCCATTGCCGACGTCTTCTCAGGCGTCGTGAGCTCCTATGGTTTCAGCGGCCTGCTGCGCCCGATTGTTCTCGCCGACGGCTTGATCTACTCAGACCATAGCTCATTCTGGACACAGGGCTTTGCTGCATTGCTGGCGATCGAGGATGATAATAATGACTTCAATCGCTATTATCACACGGCAAACGACACGCCAGAGATAGTCAACAAGACCTATCTGACCAACTACGCGCGCGCCTGCGCCGCCACGGTCGCGCATCTTGCGCTCATCAGCAACAGCAGCTACACCATCAACACGTCCGCCGTCCCCGCTACTGGCGGCTCTGTGACCTGCACGCCGAACCCGGTCCCTCAAGGCAGCAGCAGCACCTGCACTGCCAAGGCAAGCAACCTCTATCGCTTTGGCAGTTGGAGCCGAGACTGCACCCATGCGACCACGGCCACCTGCACCCTTGCTACTGTGTTGGCGGACAAAACGGTTATCGCGAACTTCGTCGACCTGAGTAGCGCCTTGCCCGGTCGAGGCGGCTGGCGGGCGATTCTGGGGCGCTGAGCTTGCTGATACGGCGCTGGCGCGGATTGAGAAGCCTGTGCACCGGTTGGGACATGAGGAACCAGGGTCAATCCGGTTCCTCGGTACCGACGCGTACGACTGGAATGACGGCGAGCCCCTAGCCAGAAGGATGGCATGACGGCATCCCAGGCGAATCTGCCAACCATCAGAGGGGACGCTCTCGATCATGGTGGGCGGTGAGGCGGAGGTATTCGCCCGGGTCCGGCCGCTGTTCGAGGTGCTGGGGCGCAACATCGTCCATGTGGGCGGGAGCGGGGCCGGCCAGATCTGCAAGTCGTGCAATCAGATCGTGGTCGGGGCGACCATCGCGGGGGTGGCGGAGGCGATCCTGCTGGCCCGCGCCGCCGGGGTAGACCCGGCGCGCGTGCGCGAAGCGCTGCTCGGCGGCTTTGCCGGGAGCCGCATTCTCGAGGTACACGGCCAGCGGATGATCGATGACGACTTCGCCCCCGGCTTCAAGGCGCGGCTGCACCAGAAGGATATGCGGATCGTCGGGAAGGTCGCGCATGACCTGGGGCTCGGTCTGCCCGGGGCCGCGGCCTGCACCCAATACCTTAACGCGCTGGTTGGGCGGGGGCAGGGGGAGCTGAACTCGGCGGCGATCTATAAGGTCTTGGAAGCAATGAACTCGGGGCCAGGTGCGGGTGCCGGTTAATTCGACGTTCTGCTGCTTGCGCAAGCGCGCGGGAGAGGTTCAGCGGCCGGGATAATGACCGGGGTCAGCGGATCTCGGTCCCCAGCGCGCCGCTTGCTGCCATGCTCGAGCGGACCCGCCGCGGCGCGCTCCCCGCGCACGGACACGCCACCCTCAAGCCGGCCCAGGTGGCGGAACAAACAACGGGCAAAGGGCAGCGGACTCGCTACAATCAGAGTGTTGCCCGGATCGAGGCACGTCCTGCGACCAGTCCCGGCCCCAAGAGTCTGGTCCTGACCAGCGTTCGGAACCCGAAAATTTCGTGAGGCTATCATGACTGATCGTATCGTTTCGCATCCTTGCGTGCCGAGCATCCGCTCAGCGGCGGCACTCTCATTCTTCGTTGCAGCACTTTTCAATCTGTTGTTGTTATGTCCCCCGGTCGCCGCCGCACAGTCGAACGCCGGCCCGGCGGCGGCCGTACCCCAAAGCGCAGGCACATCGCTCGCCAGGATCGCGGTCGCAGGACCAATCACAGCGATCGGTTTGCCCATTTATGCCCATCTGCGCGATGCGCTTGAGCAAGGGTATGTCTTGACGATTGCAAGTCCCGGGGAGTTGGAGGGCGTGCGGCAACCATATCAGGTGCTGGACACCGTGACCGTCGGCGCCACCTATATCATTGCCCGCGAGCGCCGCCGGGGGGCGCGGGCGGCGGCGGCATCAAGGTTTGAATTGCTGATGGATGACGGGCTTCAGATCCTGCTACGTGATGCCGCCGGTGTCCGGGAGCTGCTGGCCGAAATGGGTTTCGCGATTGCGCTGCTTCCTTCCAGGCCGCTGGTCTTGGAGCCACGCAGCATCCCGGATAGTGGCCCGCTCGCGCCCGGTGCGTTGCCCCGTCGGTCAGCCAGTGCGGCGGCGGCGCCCTACGCCGACCCACGGGTAGCCGCATTGATCGCCCAGATCAAGCAGGAGGTACTCTACGACGACATTCTCAAGTTGTCGGGCAAGGCACCTATGACCATTGGTGGAAGCCCTTACACCATCACCACCCGCTATACCGGAACCACCGATCTGGAGAAGGCAAACCAATACATTTACGAACAGCTGACTTTGCCGAATATGGCAGTGGTCTACCAGGATTGGCAATCGGCGTTGGAGAGCGGCAGGAACATCATTGCTACCCTTCAAGGCAAGGCAAGACCTAATGAAATTGTGCTCGTGACTGCTCACCTAGATGATGTGCCGAAGACAGCCCCTGCACCGGGTGCGGATGACAATGCGTCCGGTGTGTCAGCACTGCTTTCTATAGCGCGGGCCGCGAGTCAGCGATCATTCGATCGCACCCTGCGCTTTGCTGTTTTCGGTGGTGAGGAGGGGGGCCAACATGGCAGCGACGCTTACGCCCAATCCGTAGCGACTGAGACGATTTCTGCAGTCTATAACATGGATATGGTCGCATGGGATTCCGACAATGACCCGGTCCTGAATTTGCATACACGTCCCGTCGATGACCCCGGTTTTGCCGGCGATAAAGCCATTGCCGACGTCTTCGTAGGTGTCGCGCAATCCTATGGTTTGAGCGGACTGCTGAAGCCAGTGGTGATCGCGGACGGCTCGAAGGCCTCAGACCATATCTCATTCTGGAGCAGGGGCTTCGCTGCATTGTTTGCGATCGAGGATGATAAGACCGACTGGAATCCCAATTATCACAGTGCGACCGACACACCAGACTCACTCAACAAGACCTATATGACCAACTACGCGCGCGCCTCTGCCGCGACGGTCGCGCATCTTGCCTACATCAGCAACACCAGCTACACCATCAATACCTCCGCCGTCCCCGCCGCCGCTGGCTCTGTGACCTGCACGCCGAATCCGGTGCCTCAAGGCAGCAGCAGCACCTGCACCGCCAAGGCCGGTAATCTCTATCGCTTTGGCAGTTGGGGCCGAGACTGCGCCCATGCGACCACGGCCACCTGCACCCTTGATACGGTGTTGGCGGACAAGACGGTGATCGCGAACTTCGTCGACCTGAGTGGCGCCTTGCCCGGTCGAGGCGGCTGGCGGGCGATTCTGGGGCGCTGAGCTTGCTCATGCGGGGCTGGCTCGGATCGAGAAGCCGGCGCGCACGTTGGGTCAAGACCCGAGCGGACGGAACCAGGGTCAATGCAGTTCCTCGTTACCGCCCCGCGTATGACTGGAATGACGGCGATCCCCTAGCCAGAAGGATGGACTGACGGCATCCTAGGCGAAGCTGCCAACCATCGCCGGAGACTCTCCATGCCTGATGCCCTGCCTGATCGCGTCGGTTTTATCGGACTCGGGATCATGGGCCGCCCCATGGCCCTCAACCTGAAGCACGCCGGGTATGAACTGGCCGTCCATGCCCGCCGCCCGGAGTCAATGGCGCCGCTGGCGGCGGTCGGGGCCAGTACCTGGGCGAGCCCGACCGACGTTGCCAGGCACGCGGACGTGATCTTCACCATGGTGTCGGATACCGCGGACGTGGAGCAGGTGATCCTGGGGCCGGGCGGGGTGCTGGAGGGCGCCGCGCCGGGCACCGTCGTGGTGGACATGAGCAGTATCTCGGCCTCAGCCAGCCGGGTGATCGCCGCACGCCTGGCGGAGCGCGGGCTCGCCATGCTGGATGCACCGGTTTCGGGCGGGGAGATCGGGGCAATCGAGGGGACGCTCTCGATCATGGTGGGCGGTGAGGCGGCGGTGTTTGCCCGGGTCCGACCGCTCTTTGAGGTGCTGGGGCGCAACATCGTCCATGTCGGCGGGAGCGGGGCCGGCCAGGTCTGTAAGTCGTGCAATCAGATCGTGGTGGGGGCGACCATCGCGGGGGTGGCGGAGGCGATCCTGCTGGCCCGTGCCGCTGGGGTGGACCCGGCGCGGGTGCGCGAGGCGCTGCTCGGCGGCTTTGCCGGGAGCCGCATCCTGGAGGTCCACGGCCAGCGGATGATCGATGACCAGTTCGCCCCTGGCTTCAAGGCGCGGCTGCACCAGAAGGATATGCGGATCGTCGGGGAGGTCGCGCACGACCTGGGGCTCGGTTTGCCCGGGGCCGCGGCCTGTGCCCAATACCTCAACGCGCTGGTCGCACGGGGGCTGGGGGAACTGGACTCGGCGGCGATCTACAAGGTGTTAGAGTCAATGAATTCGGGTCACACCGCTGGCGACGACTAATACGAAGCGCTGACGATGGGTTTCGCTGCGCTCAACCCATCCTACGGGAATACTTTCAGAGTCGCTGAGTACCTTTAACGATATGAATAATCGCCCCGCGGGCG
>CAILVI010000422.1 GCA_903837595.1 uncultured Thiodictyon sp. | reverse complement strand
TGGGTCTGACCGCTCGCAATATTGCCCAATACCGCCTGTTTCCCTGCGCGCACCCAATAGAATACCTTGCCCCGGAAATGCCCCGACGCCATCCATGACCCCTACATTCCACTCCGGATACCGTCGGGAACCACCCCTCGCCCCGAAAGGCGTGTTTTTGCGACCTCGCTGGATACAAGGATACCACCCATGAAGCACGTTGGTATAGTTCTGGCCGTTATCATCCTAGAAACCTCGGTTGACCGCTTGTCGACAGGTAGCTTCTCAGAAAGTGGTGGAGCGGCTCAGGCGGCGCGTTGGCGGATGAGGTCGGCGAGGGGCGGGATCAAGCCGGCGGCGGAGATGCGGTCGGTCAGGTAGGCCCAGAAGGAGACGCCCAGTTTCCGGCAGGTCTTCTTCAGACTGGCGAAGGTGTCGCGGCAACGGCGGCCGAGATCACTGCGGGTGCCACCGCTGATTTTGCGCACCTTGACGTAGTCGCGGATGTCGGTCTCGCTGGCGTTGGTGTGTAACGGCATGTCCGGTCGCGCCAGCACCCGGAGCAGGTCGCTCTTGTGCTGCCGAATGCGCCGAAGCAGGCGATCCAGCGTCGCCCATCCGGTGCGCTGACCGAACAGCCTGTCGAATCGTGCGCTCAGCGCCAGCGCTTTCTCCGATTCGGGCGCAGCCCGGTAGGTCTTGAGGTCGGCGTAGTAGGCCCAGATTTCCCCGCGCAGGCGTTCTTGCTCGCGCCGCTGGGATTCATGGGCCGGAATGAGCTTGTGCACCAGCCGCTCGGTATGTACCCAGCACAGACCGTGTTCCAGGATGTCGAACTGCCCGGCGCCATCGCTGACGATGGCCAGCAGCGGATGGATACCCTTGGCCACCAGACCGCCCAGCAACGCCGCCTCGGTGGCAATGCGCCGGTGGCGTAGAAGTGTAATGTCGAGCCGATCGAGGTGTGCCGACCAGTCGCCGCCATCGAATGGGGCCCTCTGTAGCCATTCGACGACCGCGGCCTTCAAGCCCTGCTTGTGCAGGTGGCTCAGGGCGATGTCATTCAGCGCATAGGACGGCTGAGCATCGTGCAGGTGCGTCAGGAAACCGATCCGGCTCTTGTTGTCGGCGCTGCCGAACCAGGCGAAGCTCGGGCCGCTGACCACCGTGACGTAGCCGTTTTTGCCTTGATGGCGCGCGCCCGAGTCGTCCACCGTGATGGCGGAACTGACCGCCAGTCCGGTCTGGAGCAGGCTGGACTTCTCGGCCGAGAACGCGTCCTGGCCAAACGCCAGCAGCGCGTCAATTTGGCCCACCGAAAGATCCAGGCCCCATTCGAGCAGTTGCTCGTGCAACTTCGGCTGCGTGACGTGGCAGTGGTGGTGCTGGTACAGGATAAAGGCGCGCAGGCCCGGACCAAAATGGAGCCCAGCCAATTCCGCCGGACAGGCAGCCGTCAGCACTCGACCGTCCGGGGTCGCCCAGCGTTCGAGCAGGAAGCGGGTGTTGTGCGGACCAATACGCAAGTCCTGTACCGTGAATTCGCGGTGCCCCAGAAAGCGCGACCCGTCCGGCACGTCCTCGGCCGCCATCGTGCGTTCTTCATGGATGGCTACGCGGGCCGTCTTCCCCGGCTGGCCCGCCGCCGTGCGTTTGCCGCGCCCATTGCCGCCGGACGGGTCATCATCGTCCTGGCCGGTTTCCTTGTCCATCCGGCTCGGCTTCATCACCGGACGACCCTTCTGACCCTTGAGCACGGCAATTTCGTCCCGCAGTTCCCGTAGCGTTTCGGCATCCTGTAGAACCCGTTCCTTCAGCGCCAGGTTCTCCGCCGCAAGCTGCTCAAGATGCCCCACCAGCGACCGCGCCCAAAACGCCCACTCCTCCGGCAGGCCGGAAGGCAGTTTAAACGGGGAATCGGGCAGCGAAAACATGTGGACAGCATTTAACCACAGTTAACAGCTACCTGTACGATAAAGCTCCACCACTTTCTGAGAAGCTACTGTCGACAGTAGCTTCTCAGAAAGTGGTGGTAAGGCTCAGGCGGCGCGTTGGCGGATGAGGTCGGCGAGGGGCGGGATCAAGCCGGCGGCGGAGATGCGGTCGGTCAGGTAGGCCCAGAAGGAGACGCCCAG
>CAILVI010000421.1 GCA_903837595.1 uncultured Thiodictyon sp. | reverse complement strand
CGAGATCTACACCAGGACGTACACTCTTTCCCTACACGACGCTCTTCCGATCTGCCGCCGGTTGCCCGCGGGCATGAAGACCACATCGCAGCCATAGCGCCGCAGCATCGCCGGCAGCATGAAAAGGTGCCAGAAGATGCTTGCCACCGGGTGACCGGTCCAATCAGGCAGGGCGATGACCGTCAGGCGTGGGTGCCAGCTCTGCACCCAGGCGGCGTCGGCGCGATTCACGAAGACGACAAAGTCGTGTTGCGGTGCCAGGTCCAGGAGTCGTCCCACCACGTTGGCGGCGTACTGGCTGATGCCTGATTTGCCGCTGTCGGTGCCGAAGGCCGAGATGCCGATCTTCATACCCCTGCCCTCAAGATTTCTATCAATCGGTCCAGATATTGGGCGGGCTGGAACTGTGCGTGCACCCGCTCAAGCCCCGCCTGGCCAAGGCTGTCGGCCCGCGTCCGGTCACCCAGCAGTGTGGCAATGGCCTGCCCCAGGGCGGCGGTATCGCCTGGCGGTGCCAGGATACCGGTGACTCCATCGACGAGCCAGTCCGGGATGCCGCCGACGGCGAATGCGACCACCGCCCGTCCCCGGGCCATGGCCTCTATCCCCACCATACCGAAGGGCTCCGGCCAGCGCGACGGGACGACACAGATGGCCGCGTGCGCATAATAGGCCTCCAGTGCCTGGTGCGGGACCCAACCGGCGAAGGTCACCCGCCCGTCGATCTTGAGCTTGACGGCCAGGGCCCGGCAGGCGTCCAGGTGGTTGCCGGTGCCGACCACGGTGGCGTGCCAGTCGCCGGGGACCCTGGCCAGTGCTCTGAGCATCAGGTCGACCCCCTTGCCGCGGATCACCTGACCGACGAAGAGTACCTCCGGCTCTCCGGACGGCGGGACCGGTCGGGCCGCGGCCAGCGCCGCGGGTATCGGCGGGACGATCGCCACCCGCTCCGGGGCGAGTCCGTTCATCACCAACTCACGCTCCATCCAGCGGCTGCCTACCAAGAGCCTGCGCACTTCGCGGTGCGCGCGGATGGCTGCCTTGACCCCGCTCAGACCCTTCAGGGCGATGGGCAGGGTGGACCCGGGTGGGGCCCGCTGCACGCAGCACAGATGGATGTAACAGGCGGACCCCGCCGGGCGCTCGCAGACCCGGCCGGTGAGCGGAAAGTACTTGTGCCGACGCAGGCACACCAGGTCGTGGTCGTGGACCATCCGCACCGTCGGGTAGCGGCGGGCCAGATCGGCCACGCGTGCCGGGTTCTCGACCTTGTGCAGGAAGAGGATGTCAGGGGCGAAGCTGGCGATCAGTCCGTCACCGGTCCCGGTCTGCTCGAAGGCGGTCAGAAAATCGGCTTGGGGCTCAAGGTCGGTGTGCAGTAGTCCCTGCGGCCAGCCTCGGCTCGCTAGTCCGCGGGCGGTGTCGTGGAGGATCTGCTCGACCCCACCATAGAACCCGGCGCGTTCATGGACGTGCAGGACGCGCAATGCAGTCCCGGGGGCGCGACTTGGTGCGGGCATAGGATCTCTGCTTGGTAAGATTGGGGGGATTGGGTCTTGATCATCATTCCGGCCGAGTCCAGCGTGTCGTGACCGTAGGTACCAGGGCCAGGGGCGCTCATCGGCAACCCTGAGCTGTCTCTGGGCTCCAGCCAGTCCAGTGGGGTGACATAGACACGGCATTGTCCCAGACGTTGATAAAACCAGCGCCTCCACTCATCCACGGCATAAAAAGTGTAGCGGCCGTTGGGGAAAAAGACCCGGTCGCACGCGCCGATCCCGCCGAGTTGGTTGCGTAGTCCGTCCAGCGCCAGAAAGTCTGCGAACGAGGGCGTTTCTTCGCCGAGTTCATTCCAGGGGCTTGGATGCGTATGGAAACAGGGCAAGACCAGATAATCGGAGGAAAACTTGAGGTAGAGTCCGAGGTCCGAGAAGGCCCCGCCATCCGTGCCGCGGGTGATCAGTGGGAAGGGCAGGCGACGCCCACGCTCGTGGACGAGTTCGACGGCCAGTTCCGCCCCGATCTGGGCCTGGTAGGCCAGGGCCAGCCTGGGACTGAGCGGCCCGACGGCGCTGTGGTTATCGCCGGGCAGAGCCAGGGCCAAGTCATTCAGGTCACGGAAACGGCGGGCGGCGGTGAGCCAGTGGTCACGCCCGCGCAGCACCTCCCGAAAGAAGTCCGCCTGGGTCGGATTCTTTCCGGTTAGGTCCATGGCGCTGACGTCCCTGGCGCCGGCCAGCATTGCCCTTAGCATTTGCCTGTGCTCCTGCGCGTCTCTGTGCGCTGTCACGACTGTGTCAGGCCCTCCGCGCCCGGGGCGCTGGTGTCCGCAATATAGACCAAATCTCAGCGGCTGCACTGACTGTTGCGGGAACGCCGGCGCGGCGGTTGACGTGGCCTTGCCGAGTGTCGCAAAGGGTTCGCAGTGCGCCCTGCGGAGCGTGAAGGCAATCAGCGAGGCCATGAACAGGATCTCAAGCGCCGGACCGACGCCCCGCCGAAACGCTGCGACCGGTACGGCCTCGACGATGAATACGAGCAGCGCAAGCGCCCAGGTCCAATGCCAGCCGCTCGTCTTCGCTGCGAGGAAGGACATGATGCCGACGGAGCCGACCGCGACGATGCCCACGATGGGTGGTCCGGCTGAGCTTACAGCGACATAGCACTCGACGCCATCGAGGATCGCGGGCGTGAGTTCGAGGCCGACGAGCTTGGTCAGTATCCCGATCCCCATCAGGGTCGCGGCACCCAGGACGGCCAGCGGCATGGCCTGCTTCGCCTTGGCCCACCCGGCCCCCCCGTCTGCGGCCTGCTCGACTGCGGTGACCAGGATCCAGGGGAGAACCAGCTGGTGCAGCCAAAATCGCGGTAGGCTGAGTGCGTGTAGCAACGGCCCCGGACCCAGTACGTTCCCCAGCGAGAGTACAAGATTGTCCCAGAAGAGCCCAACCAGGACGAGGCCGATCGCCAAACGACCCACACTGCGCCGCCTGGACCAGCTGGCTGTCGCCCAGACGAGGAGGCCCAGGGCGCACAGGGCGTAAAGTGCATGGAGGACGATCGACATGGTGTTGGAGTCGTCATGTCAGCCGCAATGACGCCTATTCGGCCACCGCGATGATAATTGTAACCGACGGATTTAGTTGAGTCCCTGATGTCCGTCGCCTGACATTGCTTGCGCTAGGCTCAGTGTGTCGAACAAAGTTCCTGAGTTGGATGAGGATAAATTCAATAAACGCTCTTTTACTTAGTCTTGCTGAGTCTGTGCAGCTCGTCGGTTGGGGTGACGAAGGAACCCCAACGCGATTAGGTAAGATGGTGCTTGTTGGGGTTCGTTCCTCACCCCAACCTACGGCTCTAAGAATTCTGAAAGAACGTCCGTGCTTTTCAGTTTTTTGGTGATGCTCCATTCGATCTTGGGGAAAAATCGACCCTCGCCCCTTTAGGTTAAGGCCCCTTTAGGTTCACCGGTGGTAGCGCATAACGCCAGGGATGCGGTCCAATACAGAGCTCGGACGGACAAACCGGGAGTGGCGGCGCCTCCTGCGCTCGCAGATCGGCCTTCACATTGACCTGGCCCGAGAGGTCGATGGACTTCGCGAAAGGTCGCAGACCCTTTCCGGAGAAGGTCACGGAGAGGGGGGCTGGGTAGCTGGCGATCGGGATAGCATAGCCGCCCGATTCTCCCGTGACGGCATAAAAACCTCCTGCGGACGGACGTACATCCACCCCGGCGAGGCCTTCTCCCGCGTCGTAGAGCGCATTGCCGTTGGCATCGTCGTATACCACGCCGAGCAGGAAGCGGCTGTTCGGCGCGACCACAGGGGAGCCGCCGCTTTTCGCGAAGTCCTGGACAGCCATCCCCGCGTTGTAGGCAACCCCGCCCGTGGAGAAAGAGCCCTCGCGTACCCCTATACCCACCTCTCGAAAGGTCGCGTTGAGGATGTTCTCTCGGTGTCCTGGACTCACGAAGAGTCCATCGTGCATATCGAGCACATAGCCGGCCAGGTCCGGCGTCGCGGTGGTACCCTGCCACGCGATATTCTCCCCCCACGCCCAACTCCCGGAGAAGGGGTACCCGGCCGCGGACATCCTATCGCCCGGGCTCGACCCGCCGGTGCCGGTGTGCGAGAAGGTATCGGTATCGAGCATCCATTGCGAATGGCCTCGGGCCGACGCGAGGAGGCAGGGATTTGCGGCGAGCGGTGGCTTCGGGTCCGCGGAAATGGTGCCGGGCGCAAGGCCCTGGTTCAAATCGATACCGAGCCGACTCGCTTCGGCCGCCGGAGCGGCGCGGGCGCGGTTGACCCGCTCCAGCATCAGCTGCTCGAGCGCGGTGGGGTCACCATGGTCGTAGCGCGTCTGCCCGCTCGGACCTGCGAGGGATGGGCTCGCGGCGCGCAGCACAACTGTGACGCCTTCCGAATAGGTCGGCGCTCCCAGCTCGCTACGCGTCTGGCCATGCGCGAGCAGCGGTGCGACGAGTAGCGCTAACCCAAAGCGTTTCATGGTCCTGCCTCGGTAGTCGTTCCGGCCAACACCTAGCGTACAGGGGCCAAACGGCCAGCGCGAAATCACCCCTGGCGTCTCCGCGGCAGCTCCCTGTAAATCTCAACCAACCGCCCGGCTATCGCCGACCACGCAAAGTCGCGCCTGGCCTTTTCCTGCCCTGCCGCGGCGATGCGCCCGGCGAGTTGTTGGTCGCCCAGGACTTGGAGCAGCCGTGCCGCCAGGTCGGCCGTATCGCCGGGCTGGGCGTGGATGATGTCCGCCCCATCGGTGGTAAAGGAGGGGATGCCGCCGACCCGGGCGGCAACCACCGGCCGGCCGGCGGCCCAGGCCTCCAGGATCACGATGCCGAATGGCTCGTGCAGTGAGGGCAGGCAGAAGACCTCGGCGGCATGGTAGGCCGCCGGGAGCATGGGGTCGTCCGGGCGCAGCCCCGGGATCAGCGTCACCCGCTCGGTCAGCCCCAGATCGTTGACCGTCGCGAGCAACCGCTCGTGATAGCCGGCGACCGTCACCGGCCCGAGCAGGACCAGGTGGGCGGTCGGGACCTGGGCGGCGACCGTTGCCAGCGCCTCCACCAACCCAATCTGATTCTTCTGGTAGTCGATGCGGCTGACGCACAGGATGATGCGCCGGTCCGCGGCGATCCCATAGGCGGTGCGGAAGCCGGCGGCATCGCCCTGGGCGAAGGCGTCGCAGTCCACCCCGTTGGGGACCAGTTCCACGCGCTTGCCGGGGAGCTGGGCCTTGGCCGCCGCGTACTCGTCGCCGCCGACGCAGACCACCGCGGCGGCATCCTCCAGTACGCGGCGCGCACCAAGCGCTGCGCCGACGAGGCGGCCCCACTCAAACCGGTTCCGGATGGGGGCCAGCATCTGGTCCATCTCGCCCTTGGGGACCTCGAAATAGCCCCCGTGCAGGGTCACCACATAGGGGATGCCGCGCAGCCGGGCGGCGGTGCGGACCACGCCCCCGACCCGCTTGCCGGTGTGGGCATGGATCAGGTCCACCCCGGGCTCGCGCAGCAGCCCGAGCAGTAGTGAGAGTGAGAGTAGATTGCCGCCCTTCTTGTCCATGTCGCGGCGGTCGTTGGCGGTGAGGCCGAGAAAGGGGTAGCTGTAGGGGAAGCGCCGCACCGGCACCCCTTGGATGGTCTCGCTACGCTCCTTCGACAGCGCCAGGCTGGTGAAGATGGCCGCCTCGTGCCCGGCCTGTTGCAAGGCCGGCTGGTCTGGAGGATGGTGGTCTCGGTGCCGCCCCACTCGGACACCACGAAACGCCTGGGGACCTGGATGATCTTCATACTGCCTCCGCGGGCGATTCAGGTGCCCCTTTGCGCCGACCGACCACCCGGGCCGGGACGCCCACCGCGATGGACCAGGGCGGGATGGACTTGGTCACCACGGCCCCGGCGCCGATGATGCAGCCGCGTCCCAGCGTGACCCCTTGCAAGATGACCGCATTGAGCGCAATCCACACATCGTCCTCGATTACCACCGGGCCGGTTAGCACCGGCTGGTCGTTGATGGGGATGTCGCAGCGCTCCACTGAGTGTGAGACGGTGTTGATGCTGGTATGACCGGCGACCAGCACATTGCGCCCGATGGTGACACCGCCGTTGCCGTAGACGAGACAAAAGGGGCCGAGCCAGGAGCGATCCCCGAGCGTGACGAAGCCACGGTTGGCGTTGATGACCACCGAGTCGTTGATGTTTACGCCATTGCCGAGGGTAATGCCCGGGTTGGCTTGCGTGTTGGCGCGCAGGGTGGCGTGGCGCCCGATGCCGACGCCGTCGCCCAGTTGGATCCGCCCCGGGTACTGGAGGCTGACCCCAGGGTCGATGTGACAGTCGCGCCCCATGCGCCCGAGGCGGGCGCGATACCAGGCGAGGCGCAGGCCTTCGAGGGTCCGGCGGATGACGCTTAAGGGTCCTGGCATGGCGGCTCCTCGGCTTGGGGTTGGTGGTTGGTGCGGGTCAGGCTGGCCGTGACTTTAGGCGACGGCGCAGCTTCCCCGCGATCAGGTCCCGCTCGGCGGCGGTGAGGCCACTCCAGTAGAAGACCGTGAAATAGACGATTGCACTGGCCGCGCCCTCCAGAAAGATCCAGACGAACCCGGTGATGGGGTGCCACTGGGCCAGCAGCCAGGCAGTGCCCAAGGCCGGAATCAGGGCCGGCAGGGTCGGCCAGATCGCCTGGCGCACGAATCCGCTCAACGGCAGCCCCTGGTCGCGGCAGGCGCGCGGCACCACCAGGGTGAACTCCACCAGGAAGGTGGCGATCAGGGTCCCCAGGGCCACCCCGAGCAGACCGAAGAACTGGATCAGGATCAGTGACAGTGCCAGGTTGAGGAGTGCCGAACCGCCCATGGCGAAGGCGACGAAGCGGTGCTGGCCGGTCATCCCCAGCACATTGGCGGCGTTGAGCTGGACGCTGGCCAACAGCATCGCCAGCAGCAGGATGCGCAGCACCGTGACCGATTCGGCGAAGTCCGGACCCATCCAGTGGATGACGAAGGGCTCGGCGTAGAACAGGAGCAGGGCGACGAAGGGGACCGCGATGGCCAGCAGGAAGCGGGTGCCGTCGACCAGGATGCGGCGCACCGTGTCGGTGTCGCCCGCACCCTTGGACAGTGACACCAGCGGCATCAGTGCGTTGGAGAACTGCTTGTTGAGCAGGTAGGTGTACTCGGCGATCTTGGCCCCCACCGCATAGACGGCGACCGCGGTGAGCGGCAGGAACATCTTGATCACCACCGGGTCCATGCGCAGGATGATCAGGACTGCCACGTTGGCGATGAAGAAATACACGGAAAATCCGAGCAGTTCGCGTACCCGGGCGGGGGCGAAGAGTCGGGGCGAGACCGACAGCCCCGGTGTCAGCCGGATGGTCAGCGGCAGCATTACCACCGGCCCCAGGAGCATGGTCGTCGCGGTGGCGATGGCCATCCCCACCAGGCCAAGGCCCGCCTGGAGCAGGATCACGATGAGAGCGGCGTTCACCAGCGTGGTGACCAGCTCGATGCCGTTCACCAGGTGCATCCGGCCGCTGCCGATCAGGATCGCCTTGATCAGGCTGGCCGGGAAGTTGATGGCCACCACGCCCCCCAGCAGCCACAAGGCCAGGGTGAAGGGCTCGGCCTGGTCCGTTTTGAGCGCAAACCAACCGGAGGCGGGACCCGCCAGGATGGCGACCAGGGCGATGCAGATGAGGCCCAAGACCGTGTAGACCACCAGCAGGGTGGACAGGACCTGATTGCGCCCGGCGTGGTCGCCGCTCGCCGTAAGCTCCGCCACATATTTCATGGCCGCGGTGGCAAAGCCCAGATCCAGCAGACCGAAGAGCCCGACCACGGCGAAGATCAGCGACCAGAGTCCGAAGAGGTCCAGACCCAGGTGACTGACCTGAAAGGGGATGAGGAAGAACATCACCGCGATGCCCACGATGACCCGCAGATAGTTGCTGGCGATGTTCAGGACCCAACGCATCAGGGGGCTCCGGGGCGGTGAATGGGAGTGGGACGGCGTCCGCTAACCACGTCGACGGGGGCCGGTGGCCGACCGGATGAATCAGGCGCGCTCGCGACCGACTTGAGCGGGGGCGTCCGCGACATCCATCGCCCCGACCTGCCCGACGCGACCGCCTTGGGCCTGGATCCAAGGGCGCCACGGGGCGCATCGGAACCACTGAGGCATTGTGGCGCTTAGGGTTGCATAATACACTACGGCGAAGGGATGGAATTAGTTGCCGTGAGTGAATGGCCACGGCGCTGCCTAAGTGGTCTTGCGACTGCCGGTTTGGCAGATGACCGTGAGGCAGTGCGGCTGAAATGGCAGTCAGGCTTGATGCGGCCTGTGGTTCAGGTCACGTGCAGGATAAATTTCTCACATAACAACAGCGTGATGGAGCTATTCGACGGGCCTGGCGCGAGTTTTGCTGAGAAACGTAAAAACGCACGGATTTACTCGACAATAGGGCCTTCCCAATGAGCTATCGTCATCGTCTGCTTCCGTTGGTGATTGCCGCGGCGCTCAGCGCCGGGGCTCAGTCTGTCGTGGCCCAGACCGCCGCAACGCTTGCCGCTCCGGCAACGTCCGCGACCCCGGCAACGCCTGCCAATCCGGCAACGCCTGCCAATCCGGCAACACCCGCGACCCCGGCGACACCTGCCAATCCGGCAACACCTGCCAACCCGGCAACACCTGCCAACCCGGCAACGCCCGCGACTCCGGCAACGCCCGCGACCCCGGCCACGCCTGCCAATCCGGCAACGCCAGCCAATCCGGCAACGCCCGCCAATCCGGCAACGCCCGCGAGTGATGGTAAGTCCACCTCCGACGACAAGTCCGGTTCCGACGGTACCTCGAGTTCCGACGGGAAGTCCGGTGGCTCCAGCGGCAACTCTTCCTCCGACGGCAAGTCCAACTCCGGCGGTACCTCTGAATCCGATGGCAAGTCGGGTTCCGACGGCAAGTCCGATTCCGGCGGCAAGTCCGGCTCCGAGGGTGAGCGCGGTCCTCTGAGTCCTGGAGATTTTTCGGGCGGGCAGGGTGGCGGCGGCATGGGCGCCCCGAGCGGTGCCCCGGAACCACCGTGGCTCCTGCTGGCGGCTGTGCCATTTATCCTACTGTTAAAAAAGAAATTTCAAAAGAACTGGCGGGCCGCGTAAATGATCCCTGAGCCGCCAGTCAAAGGGCAATCGTTGCTGCAACAGGCCAAGCACTTGTGGTCTGCACTGGGGACCTTCGGCGCCACCGCGCCGGTGGCTGCGGGCGAGATCCGGTCAGTGGTCCATAGCGTCCTGTTGCTGGGCGTCATGTTCCTGCTCCTGCATTTCGCCCACCTGACCGAGGTGCTCTCGGCCCTGACTCGTCCTTTGGTCACGGGGGCCGCCGCGGCATTTGGCATCGCGGCAGTCGATCGGGGCAAGGACATCGTGCTCGGTCAACTGGTCATTCCCTGGACCCAGGACTGTTCCGGGGTCAATACCTTGATCATCCTCTGGGGCGTCACCTTGTGGGCCAACCATAAGCGCGCCTTTGACCGCGTGCTGCTGGGGCGCTTGTTGCTTTGCGTCCCGGTGGCCGTGCTGGTGAATATGCTGCGGATAGCCACGCTGGCGGGTTATCGTTATGTTTTCTATCCGGCGTGGGAAGTGGAGGAACTCCACTATCTGATCGGCTTCCTGTGGATCGTGCCCTTCCTGATCTTGTTTATCGATGACCTGCGACAAATGGATCGCACCCGCTGGCTGGAGGTCATCTACCTGAGTCTGGTGCTGGCCTTGGTGGCGGTTCCGATCTTTTCACCGGGGGGGCATCTGATCGCCCTGTCGGCCCTATTCTTTCTTGCCCATAGCCGGCTCGCGGACGCCCCCGCACCGCGCCTGCGCGTCGCCTATCTGGTCTGGGGCGTGGCGGCGGTAGTGATCGCCTGGTCGAGCATGGAATCGCTGTGGATCCCCTGGTTGCTGGTGTGCCCCCGGCTGGTTTCCTGGCGGCTGTTGTCATCCGCGAGCGGCCTGGTCATCCTGTCCGGCACCGTCTCACTCCTGGCCATGCGGCCGGAATGGCAGGCGGTCGTTGCCGTGGCACTCTGTTATCGGGTCTACCTGATCATCCTTGGCGGATCGCCGCATGAGGCGCGACCGGCCCCTATCCCACTCGGGGGCGCCGAGGCCGCGCTCCTGGCGTTCCTGGGTATGGCCCCCTTCGTGCTGCCGCCCCTCCTCGCTATCGACTATCAAGTCGAGCAGCCCCCAGCCGGAGTGGTGGCCCAGCAGATCGCATCGAATGGCTATCAGCTGCGGTTGGACGGACAGCCGACGAGCATCCGTATGTACTGGTACGGCGCCTTTGATCAGGGCCGCCACCATTCGCTGATCTCGTGCATGCGTTTTCGCGGCGTGACCTTGGAAACCGTACGTGGTCAGGAGGAGGTTCTGACCGGTGGGGGCCTATGGATGCGTGAGTTCTTCATCCATCGCGGGAAGCTGCAAGCGGGCTACCGGGCCTATCTGCTTTCAAGCATCCTGCCTTTTACGGGAGCGGGTGACCATATCATCCTGGATGCCCCGGAGGCAGCCATGAGCGCGGCCGAGTTTTCACAGGAGAGCGAACAACTCGCGGCGGTAGTCTTCGCCGCTTATCGCGAGCAAGGTCCGGTTGTAGACCCGGGTAAATAGTAGCCCGGATATCTCGCGAAGGGGGTGAAAAAGGGCTGTCCCTTCCGGCCTAACGATTTTGCGAACCGGGAGTCTGTCTCACGTTTGCCGGCCTTAATCCATCATTCCGGCCAGACGCTCGGTCCGCACTACGGCGCGCGCCGTGCCCGTAGGGTCCGCTGCGCGGACCAACGACCTCGCGGCTAGCGCGGTGGCCGGGATGATGACCAAGGCCCAGCTGCCTACATGTCCAAGAGAAATCAGTGGCATCTGCAGGCCGGACCGGCTAACGGCTCGACCTCCAGTGGCCGGAGCGACCATCAAGGCCACCGTATTGATGGGAGATTGAGTCCAGAGAGAGCCGGTCAGGAAGGCCGGCCTTGATCGCCAGGTATTCTGCTGGCTTCTATGAGCCGGCGGCGGATGACGGATGACCATCCTAGCACGCAGCACAGAGTCCCGTCATCTATTCTCTGGAAATGGCCTATTGTCTTGCGGCGATCCGCCTTCCAGTCCTGATTGGCTGCCAGTTTAATTGAGCCTGGCCCCTGTGAGAGGCCAAAGACAATTAGGCTGCGTGGTTATGAATGTCTTTATGTTCAGCAGGTTTAGGGCTTGCTGGCACGACACGGCGGCCTTGACGGCCCTGCTTCTGGCGGGCATCTTCGCAGATCGCGTGCAAGTCATTACCGAAACGCTCAGCGTACTCTCTGCGGGTATTGTGGATCTCGTCAATAATTGGGTTCGCTTTCATGTTATATTTCAGGGATTCCATTTAGCATTTCCAATCTTCTCTCGGCTGCTTCCGGGGCGCCGCCTGACGCTTCTTCTACGACAAATTCTGAAATAAAGAGTTCAAAGTCCTCACGCCTGTCCCACCACTCTTTTGTCGTCTCTTGGTTGCCTGCGATAACAATGTCCCGACTTCGCCAAGCTGTCAGGTAACTTGGGATTGACGTTTCAACATACACCTTTGGCTTCAAGGGCATCTCCTGGTTTATTGCCTAGCCGTGTTCTTAGGGAACCGCTGATTAATCCCAGGCGCGGGCGGCAGCAGTCTCCCAATACGCTGATTTTATTTAGTAAGCCCCGGCGGATTCCGAATTAATCAGCGTTTCCTTAGGGGTTCTTTGTCTTCCTGCCAGCTTAATTGAGCCTGGCGCCTTTACCTAGCTATTCTGCTGGCTTCTATGAGCCGGCGGCGGATAACGGATGACCATCCCAGCACGTAGCACAGAGTCCCTTCATCTATGCTCTGGAAAGGGCATATTGTCTTGCGGCGATCCGCCTTCCAGTCCTGATTGCCTGCCAGTTTAATTGAGGCTGGCGCCTTATCCCCTTATCCCCCAGAGTCCCATCATCTATGCTCTGGTAATGGCATTGTCTTGCTGCGATCCGCCTTCCAGTCTTGATCGCCTGACAGTATAATTGAGCCTGGCCCGAATGGCGCTAAGTTAAGCTCGCAAGCCTTATAAATCAGTCGGTTGTCGAGCAAGCGAACCGGCACCTGAGACTCGGAACCCAGCGCAGAAATTGGTAAACCTGGAAGTCCTCGCCTGAGCAGTCAGGCCCTTGGCTCCGAGCTATTCGCGCAAACTACTGATATATATGGCACGAATCCTTAACTTAGCGCCATTTGAGCCTGGCCCCTTTTTCTGGCCCTCTCTCTTCTCCCCCTTGATCGACTAACGAGGGCAAGACAGATACTTTCCACCCGTAAATAACTGGACTCGTAAAGTATTTCCGTTATCAAGTGTAATCGGAAGCACTACGAGGTATTCTTGCGAATCGGGATAGGCGGACAGGATGTCTGCGGGCGTTTTAAATTGGGCGGTACAGCCAGAGCACATAAATGCGTTACATCTTAGAGGATTTACGCGCAGGACGCCGTCTTGCTCTAAAGGCGTTAACTTTGGATTGGTGATGCGCTCATATTCCGCAGGGCTTGAGCAAAGGAATCCACTCGTATAGACAATTTCACACGGGAACATTCCTAACATTTGGATTTTCTTTTTCTCTCTAATTTGAGTTTCTGCTTTGCGCTGGGCTTCCTCAACTTTTCTTAATCTTTCATTGTCCTCGACTACTCTATTATGTCTCTTTGCTCTCTCCATGCCTTCTGCAACGAAGTCCTTTCCATCGGTTAAGATGTCATCTTTGAACATAAATTTCTTTTCATTTTTTGGGTCATAGGGGAGTTTATATTTCTCAGATAAATCTCTTGTATCTTTCTGCAGCTTTGTCTCATATATTTTATATCGTTCAGAAAGCCTATAAGATTCTTTGCTTCCCCAAGGAACCCGATCATCGTATTCTTCCATCATTTTCATTTTGTCATCGAATAGCACTAAACCACCATGATTGCCCTCACGTGCTATCCTGCCTACTTGCTCGAATGTCATGCCTGGCTTAACTGAAAGCGATAAATTAGACGCACAACCTAGCAAAAAAATGCCTATAAATATTATACAGTGTCGAATCGATACCTTGGCTGTCATCATCATTCCGGTTTAATCAAGTGCCGGGGGCGCGGGCCAGCGGCCCGCGGCCCCACAAGGTTGGGCGGAGTTGTGATCGAGGCCGGTGCGCGCTTGCCCTGAAGGTTAGGACCCTTCACAACAGACCGTGGTGTGCGCAATACTGGCGACCCGCTTGATTAATGGAATATGTGGTAACTAAGCCACCGACGCTTTGCGAACTGAATAACTTACATAAGCCAGGGTCTTCAATATGAAAATATAGAGATTGGGCAGATAGCCCGGCTGCGGCGGATATTTCTTCTTCTGACTTTGAACCTTTTGCAAGACAAGCCAGAAGATTGTGTTTCACATCATCCATGCGGGTGCTATGCGATTCTTTCTCCTTAACTATGTTGTCTCTCCGCTGGATGTCCTCCCGCAGATTTTCGTTCTCTGAGCGAAGAACCGCTATCTGAGCTTGAAGAGAGACACTCTCCTTTTCCATCGCCTCAAGATCGGCTTTGTAGCGAGCCGCGCTCGGAATTTCTTTGAGAAGGTCGGCGATCAGCCCCATTTTCGGTTCCTCTTGACTGCTCTAAGGCCGGCCTAAAGCGGCGCGCGCAACTGATGACGCTGATAACCAGCACGAGCCCCGTGGCGCGCGCTCGCTTTTGAGGCCGCTTGTTGGACGGAGCCGCTACCGCGGCAGATGACCGCCCGCCACATACTTTCCTCGCCGCCACGCCGTTGTGGCGGTTGCGATTTTCGCCGAGGAGAGT
>CAILVI010000420.1 GCA_903837595.1 uncultured Thiodictyon sp. | reverse complement strand
TGCCGAGCGCAGACCGGAGGTCGAGGCTCTAGCCGGAAGGGGCTGGCGGAGTGCCGACACGGCCTTGTCGCTTCATCGTATGAACACTGAGACCCCCGAGAACAGGCAGCGTCGGCGCGTCGACCAGACCCTGAACGCCGCCGCCGCCGCCCTCGCCCGCCTGCCCCAGGCCACGCCCCGGCTGGAGGCCGAGTTGCTACTCAGCGCCGCGACCGGCTGGACGCGCACCCGCTTCATGACCTGGCCTGAGGCCCTGGTGGAGCCCGCAGCCGCCGCCTGCTTCGACGCCCTGCTCGCCCGTCGTCTGGCCGGCGAGCCCATCGCCTATATCCGCGGCCGGCAAGCGTTCTGGACCCTGGATCTGCGGGTCACCCCGGACACCCTGATCCCCCGCCCGGAGACCGAACTGCTGGTCGAGATCGCGCTGGAACTGCCGGACCCGAATCGGCCGCGCCTCATTGCGGATCTGGGCACCGGCAGCGGCGCCATCGCCGCCGCCGTCGCCGACGAACGGCCCCACTGGCGGGTCATCGCCACCGACCGCTCGGTCGCTGCTCTGGCGGTCGCCCGCGCCAACGTCCGCGACTGCGGGCTCGAAAATGTCCTGCTGCTGCGCGCCGACTGGCTCGCCCCCATCGCCCCACACTCACTGGACCTGATCCTCGCCAACCCGCCCTACATCGCCGCGGCCGACCCGCACCTCACCGAGGGCGACCTGCCCTACGAGCCCAGTTCCGCCCTCGCCTCCGGTCCCGACGGGCTCGACGCCCTTCGGCGGATCGCGACCGAGGCCGTTCGCTGCCTGCATCCGGGAGGACTGCTGGCGGTCGAGCACGGTTTTGAACAGGGGGACGCCGTCCGTCGGCTATTCAGTGATCATCACCTGGTCAATCCCGAGACCCGGCGGGACCTGGCGGGACTGGACCGGGTCACACTGGGGTGGGCGCCGGCGGTTGATCAGGCGGAAGAGTCGCAATAACGCCTGCCCAGAGATCCACCGGTGTCTGCTATCCTGACCAAGATCGGCCCCCGCGCCGATGCCGCCCGCTGTCATTGAAGAAGTCGCCATGCAAACCGTGAACATTTCCTTGCCCGATCCGCTCAAGCAGTTCGTGGATGGGCAGGTCGCCCAGGGCCGCTACAGTAGCGCAAGCGACTACGTGCGGGAACTCATCCGTGCAGATGAGAAACGCAATGCCGAAGAGACACTGGAGGCGGCGAGTCAGCCGCAACGCTGATGGCGAAGGTCTATCAGCGAGCGGCGGCCAGGCGCGAGCCTTCAAGATCGATCAAGGCGTCAAGAGCCAAAAGCCCGCGGCCGGAGGTTTCGCCGTCGATCCGGCGCGCGAGCGTGGCGCGGATGTCTTAGAGGGAATCAAGCCGCCAGGCGAGGCTCCGGCTGTGCCAGACCTCCGGGGAATCGACGGCCTTGACGAGCTCCGCGTCGAAGGCCTCCTGGGCCTTGAGGTAGCCGTCGAGCTCCGCGTTCTTGAGGATGAAGTCCGAGGTCGCGCC
>CAILVI010000419.1 GCA_903837595.1 uncultured Thiodictyon sp. | reverse complement strand
CGGGGATTCTTTCGCCATGTCCGTTGAGGCCAGCGGGCGCCTCCCCCGGTTCCAGGTCCAGATCACGCCGGCCTACCCCGAGTTGGCGGACGATCTGGCCCGGCTACCCCTACGCGCCCGCCCGGAGCGACTACGCACGCTCGCAATGGTGGGCTTGGCCCTGATGCGCGGGAGAGCGACAACGATCAGCGTCCCTACCGGGGCGTCCCCTGCAGCACCCGAGGCGGCCGCTGATCCGCAGTTGGAGCGGCGTTTACGGCTGTTGGACGCGATTTCTGACCATGATTAACTTGCCCAGATTATACATTTCAGCGCTTTTTTGTAGTATCTTAAGAGTTATAATGATTCTCGCTGCACTCGGTTTCTTCGCTGCCCTGCCCCGCCCCTGTGTAGCGGGCGCGCAAACCCCAGGGACCGGCGCATTTGCGGGCACCGAGTTTGAACGAGCCGCGCGGGCGCAGGGCGTCCGGCCGGCACTCCTGTATGCCCTGGCCGTCGCCCGCACCGGCCGGGTCGATGCGCACGGCTCCGCCGCGCCCTGGCCCTGGACGGTGATCAGTCGGGGGCGACCCCACCACTACCAAGACCGGTCCCATGCCGCACAGGCACTCCTGACACCCGACTTTGGGTCAACACAGAACACCATGGACGTCGGTATGACGGGTATCAACATCGCTCGCTTTGGTGATCGCGTCGACGTGGCGTCCGACCTACTGGACCCGGCGACCAACCTGAATCTCGCCGCCGCCATCCTGGCTGAGAATCTGCGCACGACCCCGAACGACCCGGCGCTGGCCATCGGCCGCGTCGCGTATCCCGCTGATCCCATCGCGGCACGCGCCTTGGGCCGGCACGTCCTGGCCGTCGCGACGGCCTTGGACGGCGCGCCCAGCGGCGCGGCGGCACCGACGATCCGCTGCGTCGGCAAGCAACCGGTAGCGGCGCCACGCCCTCCTGCAGGGCCCGGCCATGCCGAGCCAGCCGACCAGCCGTTCGTCGTCCACCTGATCAAGACGGCGGCAGCACGCCACGGGGTGGACCCCGCCTTTGCGCTGGCGATCGCCAAGAACGAGAGCGGCTTCCGGCAATCGGCCCTGAGCCCGAAAGGGGCGCGCGGGGTCATGCAATTGATGCCGGGTACGGCGTCGCGCTACGGCGCCGACCCGCACGACCTGGGTCAGAACATCGATGCCGGGGTGCGGTATCTGCGCGACCTGGCGGAGTTGTTTGGCGGTGACGCGGCCCTGGTGGCGGCGGCCTATAACGCGGGGGAGCACGCCGTCGTCAAGCACGGCTGGCGCGTTCCCCCCTACCGGGAAACGCAAGCGTATGTGCCGCGGGTACTCGCGACGCGGGAGCAACTGTGGTTTCAACCCTGACGTTGAACGCGGAGAACCATGCGGAGACGATCCGCCGGCTCAACACCGCGTTCTTCCTGGCGGCGCGTGATGCGGCCCGGGAGAGCGTGCCGTTCGCGATGACCGCCTTCGGCGTCCCCCAGGTCCTGGCGGAATGGTTGCTGACGGCTGGACCCGATCAGGTCCTGGCGCTGGCGCAGCTCCCGGTCTGCACGTTCGAGGTCCGGTTGCCCTCCCGGGCGATGGAAACCGTCTGCCTGCCGGGAGGCCGGGTTCCCGTGGAGACGGATTGCCCGGTGGTGGCAATGCACACGGCGCTGCTGGCCGTCGGAGCCGCCAGTGAGCGCCGTTGATCGCTACACCGCCTTGCAGTTGGCCGTCCGCCTGGTCAGACACGGCGTCAAACTCTCCATCGTGTATTCCGGCACCGGCGTGGCACGTGAATACCTGCGCAATCTGTACCGCGAGATCCACGGCCGTTCACCGCGCGGAGGCCCACTCGTGACCAGCGTGGGCACCGTCATCAAGACCCGCCCGCAACAGGCCCATGCCTCCCTATTCGCCGCGTTGTATCTGCGGCTCGATGGGCGTGGGCTCTACCAGGCCATCAACTACACCGCCTTGCTCGACGCGTTCGAGATGTACCTGGCGCTGATCCCACTGCGCAAGCCACCACTCATCGACATCAATCTGGCCTGGGCCACCGCGCGTGACTTGCGCAGCGGCCAGGCTGACTTGCAGCACTGCCCGGCCTGCGAGGTGGGGTTTCTCGTCATGCGGGCGGGAAACATTGGTTCAACCTGTCCACTGTGTTCACTGTATGCGCGCGTATAGATGGTCTCTCGTCGGGCTTGGTCTGGTCATCGCCGGCGCGGCCAGTGTGGCCAGCGCCGGGCTCGATGAGTTTTACGAAGGCAAATCGCAGGGTTGGTTTTGGTATCGCCACGATCCGCCGCCGCCCCCACCCGCTGAGCCGGTGCCACCTCCCCCGCCCTCCCCTATTCCGACCGTCCCTCCACCCCCGGAGGCCGCGGCGCCACAACCCGCGCCGCTGTCCGCCGCGTGGATGCGGGAGAACCTGGATCGTTACCGGGATCGGGCCATCGACGACCCAACCCCCGAAAACGTCGCGGCCTTCTTCTACCTGCAGCGCGTCGTCCTCGATAAGTCCTCGACCTTCGCGAGGGTCGCCGAGCGCGTAGTCCAGGGCAATCCCGACCTCGACGAGATCACCCAGCGGCCCACCGCGACCTTCGGCGCCAACCTCGCGAACAAGACGGCCGGCGACGCCCGGGATGCCGTGCTCGGGCGCATCGCCCGGCTCGCGGTGGTCTGGTTCTTTTTCCGGTCGGACTGCCCTTACTGCGAGGCGCAGGCCCCGCTGCTCGATCGGATGTCCCAGCGCTACGGCTTCACGGTGCTGCCCATCTCGCTGGACGGGCAGCCATTACCCAGTGGCGTCTTCCCGAACTTCCGTGCCGATGGTGGCCAGGGCCGCGCACTCGGGGTGCGCTCCACGCCGACCATGTTCCTGGTACGCCCCGACCCCGACGGACCGAAGGTCGCACCGGTCGCCCAGGGCCTGCTGTCGCTG
>CAILVI010000418.1 GCA_903837595.1 uncultured Thiodictyon sp. | reverse complement strand
GCCTGACTCGGGCAGCACGGGTATCGCGGAGCGATCCTATAGATGCCCCGACCGGCTCCGCTCGGCACTCTAAAGCGGATCGGCATCCGCAAGGGTATTGAGCAGGGGCTGCAACACAAGCGGCTGCTCCTCGTACGCCGGGCCCAGCGGCGCTTCGGCGCCGAAGTCGCCGAGCGCAGCGCGCCGCTGCTCGACCAGGTCGCCAAAGCCGAGGCACTGGACGACCTGGTCGAAGCGCTCATCGATAGTCCGGATGGGGGCGCCTGGCTGGACGCTGTCAAACAAGCCCCGGGGGTGATGCTCGACGGCTGAAGTCGCCAGGCGTGGCCAGTGTGCAATCAGCCACCGGATGACGTTGCGCTCACCTCCCGCGGCCGGCACGCGAACCCTGGCGCCTTGAGCATGAAGGTCGAGAATGGCCGTCAGCGCCGCTGTCGACCCTATTTCAACTTGAGCGACGTACCCTTGTTGATGATGAGCTCAATCCCCCGTCCCGCATCGACTTCGAGGACCGGGAAGGTGTTTTCGGCCATCTTCATGTAGTAGTCGGCCAACTTGTCCATCGCTCCGCCGACGCCACCGGCAAAGCCGGCCTCGGCCGCCTGGGGGGTGAACATGGACTGGAACTGGACCTGGCCGCCGGTCGTGGCGTTGCTGAACGGCGTCGCCGGGACCTGGGTGAACACCTTCGAGAACGCGGTCAGGAATCCGGCCTGCAACGCCTTGGCGAGCAGGGCACCCTGCTTGCTCACCAGTCGGCCGCGGACGCCGACCTTGCCGTCTTCGCCCACCGCGTAGGCGTCGAGCGGGACCTCGATGACCCCGCCGTCGGTGCGCACACAGGTCAAGGTCTCGGCGCGCAGATACGCCCGTTCCGACCCGAGATCCCCAAAACCGCCGACGATCACGAAGCATTCTTTGACGTCCGCGCGGAACCGATTGGGCAGCAGCGCGTCGTGCTTGATCCGCACCAGGGCCGGGGTCGGCTGCTGCCGGGCGCCCTGCCCCGTGGGGGCGTCCAGGCCGTTGAGGAGCACGCCGGTGAGGATGCTGCCGGCCGGGATGAACAGTTCGCCCGGGGCCGGGGCGGCGGGTCGACCGGGGGGCGGTGCCGGCGGCGGGGGGGCGCTGACCACGCGGATGTCCATGGCACGGTTGGGACCGCTGGCGCGCGCCCCGGGCACCGCGGGGCTCGGCCCCTTGGCGGTCGGCGGGCTGAACATTTGATCCATCGGCCGCTCACCCGGCGGCGCCGGCGCTGGGGCGGCCGGCGCCGGGGTCGGTGGGGTCGCCGGCTCGGGCAGTCGACCCGGGGGCCGCAAGGCAGCCGTCGACCCGGGCGGGGGCGTCTGCTTGGCCACCTCCATCTGGCGGCGCAGGCTTTCCAGCTCATCCTTCAACTGGGCCATCTCGACCCGCTGGGCCTCGACCACGGCGGGGTCGACCGGGGGCACGTCCGGTTTGTCCGGGGGTTTCGCCAAGGCCTTCTTCACGTCATCGACGTGCTGCTCCATGCGCTCCAGCCGGGCGGCAAGACCTTCGATGCCCAAGGAGCGCGGATCGGTATCGGTGAGCAGGTTCCGCACCAGCTTGTCCTGGGCACTGCCCCGAGGCGTGGGCGCCCCGGCGCTCTGCACCGCAATCGCGGCCAGGAGGAGCAGTACGGAGCCGCCCGCACCCCAGGCAACCACACGCTGGACGCCGGGCGAAAGCGATGCCCATCGGCTCTTGAGATTGATCACCGGGGTGTCCCGCTCGGGTCAGTCGCCACAAAGCCGTCCTGGAGCACCAGGAAGACCTCGGTCTCCTGCCCCGGCGCCAGGGCCTTCAACGGCCAGGCACCGACGGCCGCGACGATCCCCTTGTCCAGGTCGCAGGCCGACTCGTTGGCCGGCACGGTGCCGGTGCCGGCATTGCGCACGCCGAGCGTCAGCACGCTGGCGGTCGCCCCCTGGATCAGCTGTGTCCTGGTGATCTTGAGCCCCGGGGCACAGTGCGCTTTCGGGCCGCTGCCCTTGACCTGGAAACCGGCCGGCAAACGGCGCTGGGCCATGGCGCGCAACAGGTCGGTCAAGGCGGCGACATAGGGGGTACTGCCGTTGCCCTCCCCCGCTGTGCCCGGCAGCGACGCCGACTTGCCGCTGTCCGGTCCCGCGCCGCTCGCCCCCTTGCCGCGATACCCGGGCACGGTCAGGCGGATCTCGCGCGGGGGCACGTACCGCGGGGCCAGGGTGAGCGACAAGGCCAGGTCATTGCTCTGTCCGTCGCTGATGTACAGCGACACGGGTTCCTCGGTGGACGTGGCCACGTAGACCACATGACCATCGACGCTGGTACTGGCGGCGGAGACGGTCCGCACCACCGGGTTCGCGAAGGGCGTGACGAGGCGGTTGAGGTGGTCGATGGCGATCTCGATCAACGCCGTGGTGCCCGGGGTGATACTGACGTTGCGGGGTCCCAGTTCCATCGTGACGGCTGGGGCCTGGCCTGCCGACGGCCCCATGGCGACGCGCAGGAAGCCGCCACGGCGCTCGGGGGCGCTGCTGGTCCGGCGGGCGGCCAGGTCGAGTCCGCCGACCTGGCGAATGGTCGGTGCCCCTCCCGGGGAGCTTTCGCTGGTCCCGGCCGGGTCGGCGTGGG
>CAILVI010000417.1 GCA_903837595.1 uncultured Thiodictyon sp. | reverse complement strand
TTTCCCGGCCGTCACGAATAGACGGTGCTGGAAAATGCGAGTTTCCTGTCAGGCACTAGCTAATTGAAAACGATCGTTCGCAGCGAGCAAGATTTTGGTTTCCGCGATCTCAGATCGCCTGTCCATCATTACGGAGTCCAAATCATGATGCCTTCATTCATGCGTTGGTGGTGTGGGGTGGGGCGCCGGTCGGGGACTGATCCAGTCCGGTCGGTTTGGTGCTGGTTGCGTGTGTTTGCACTCGCCCTGGCGCTGGTGCCGTTCGGGCCTGGGGCCGGGGAACTGGTTGTGGGTTGGGGTGGCAACTCGTCTGGCCAGTTGGGCAACGCCACCAACACGTCTTCATCGACCCCGGTGGCAATGGTGATAAGTTGGGGGCTGAATGGCAAGACCATCGCCCAGGTCAGCGCGGGTGCCTATCACACCTGCGCCTTGGCCACCGACGGCACCGTCGCCTGCTGGGGTGACAACAAGTATGGCCAGCTGGGCAACGGCACCATCACCAATTCATCGATCCCGGTGGCGGTGGATCGCAGTGGGGTGCTGAACGGCAAGACCATCGCCCAGGTCAGTGCGGGGAACGAGCACAGCTGCGCCTTGGCCACCGACGGCACCGTCGCCTGCTGGGGTCGGAACGCCAATGGCCAGTTGGGCAACGGCATCAACAGCGATTCATGGGTCCCGGTGGCGGTGGATCGGAGCGGAGTGCTGGACGGCAAGACCATCGCCCAGATCAGTAAGGGGAGCTATCACACCTGCGCCTTGTTCACCGACGGCACCGCCGCCTGCTGGGGTCGGAACGCCAATGGCCAGTTGGGCAACGGCACCAACACGGCTTCATTGGTCCCGGTGGCGGTAAATCGGAGTGGAGTGCTGAACGGCAAGATCATCGCCCAGATCAGTATGGGCAGCTATCACACCTGCGCCTTGGCCACCGACGCCACCGCCGCCTGCTGGGGTGCCAACGGGTATGGCCAGTTGGGCAACGGCATCAACACGGCTTCATTGGTCCCGGTGGCGGTGGATCGGAGCGGGGTGCTGAACGGCAAGACCATCGCCCAGATCAGCGCGGGGGACTATCACACCTGTACCTTGGCCACCGACGGCACCGCCGCCTGCTGGGGTTACAACGTGTATGGTCAGTTGGGCAACGGCACTAAGGTGAGTTTTTCCGTCCCTGTGGCGGTGAATAGGAGCGGGGTGCTGAATGGCAAGACCATCGTTCAGGTCAGCGCGGGGGGGCAACACACCTGCGCCTTCGCCACCGACGGCACCGCTGCCTGCTGGGGTAGGAACGACTATGGCGAGTTGGGCAACGGCACCAACGCGACTTTATCGGTTCCGGTGGCGGTGGATCGGAGCGGAGTGCTGAACGGCAAGACCATCGCCCAGATCAGTACGGGGAGCTATCACACCTGCGCCTTGGCCACCGACGGCACCGCCGCCTGCTGGGGTGCCAACGGGTATGGCCAGTTGGGCAACGGCACCAACACGGCTTCATTGGTCCCGGTGGCGGTGGATCGGAGCAGCGGGGTGCTGAACGGCAAGACCATCGCTCACGTCAGCGCGGGAGGCGGTCACACCTGCGCCCTGGCTACTGACAGCACTGCCGCCTGCTGGGGTGCCAACGGGTATGGCCAGTTGGGCAACGGCAACACCATCGATTCATCGGTCCCGGTGGCGGTGGATCGGAGCGGAGTGCTGAACGGCAAAACCATCGACCAGATCAGTACGGGGCTCTCTCACACCTGCGCCTTAGCCAACGACGGCACCGCTGCCTGCTGGGGTTGGAACTGGGATGGCGCGTTGGGCAACGGCACCAACACCAAGTCATCGGTCCCGGTGGCGGTGGAGAGGAGCGGGGTGCTAAGTGGCAAGACCATCGCCCAGATCAGCGAGGGTGACTATCACACCTGCGCCTTGGCCACCGACGGCACCGCCACCTGCTGGGGTGGCAACGGGTTTGGTCAGTTGGGCAACCGCTCCACCGGCAATTCATGGGTCCCGGTGGCGGTGGATAGCAGCGGGGTCCTGAACGGCAAGACCATTGCCCAGGTCAGCGCGGGGGGCTCTCACACCTGCGCCTTGGCCACCGACGGCACCGCCGCCTGCTGGGGTTGCAATGACTTTGGCGCATTAGGCAACGGCTGGAACATCTCTTCATCGCTCCCGGTGGCGGTGAATCGGAACGGGGTGTTGAACGGCAAGACACTCGCCCAGATTAGCTTGGGGATCTATCACACCTGCGCCTTGGCCAGCGATGGCACCGCCGCCTGCTGGGGTTACAACGCCTACGGCCAGTTGGGCAACGGCGCCAAAACGGATTCATGGGTGCCGGTGGCGGTGAATCGGAGCGGGGTGTTGAATGGCAAGACCATCGTCCAGATCAGCGCGGGGGGCTATTACACCTGCGCCTTGTCCACTGACGGCACCGCCGCCTGCTGGGGTTTGAACTCGGGTGGCGAGTTGGGCAACGGCACCAACACGGATTCCTCCGTCCCGGTGGCGGTGGATCGGAGTAGTCTATTGTACGGCCAGTCGCTCTTCGCTTTGAGTGCCGGTGGGTATCACACGGTCTCGATCATGACAACGAATGCCAACACCATCGCCGCCACCGCGAGCCCGGCGGCCGGTGGTACGGTGAGCTGCACGCCCAACCCGGTGGATTACGGTGGCACCAGCACCTGCACTGCCACGGCGAATCCTGGCTATACCTTCAGCGCCTTCAGTGGTGATTGCACCGGGGCGACCTGCGAACTCACCAATGTCACCTCGGCCATGGCGGTGACGGCAACCTTTACCCTCAACACTTACCCCATCACTGCCAGCGCGAGCCCAACGGCCGGTGGTACGGCGAGCTGCACGCCCAACCCGGTGGGCTACGGCGGCAGCAGCACCTGCACCGCCACGCCTGCCACCGGCTACACCTTCAGCGCCTGGAGCGGGGACTGCACCGGCGCCACCTGCGCGCTGAGCAATGTCACCGCGGCCAAGGTCGTCACCGCGACCTTCACCCTCAACACCTACGCCATCACCGCCACCGCCAGCCCGGCGGTCGGCGGGACGGTGAGTTGTACGCCTAACCCGGTGGACTACGGCGGCAGCAGCACCTGCACCGCCACGCCTGCCACCGGCTACACCTTCAGCGCCTGGAGCGGGGACTGCACCGGCGCTACCTGCGCGCTGAGCAATGTCACCGCGGCCAAGGCCGTCACGGCGACCTTCACACTCAACAATTACACCCTGACGGTGGCCAAAACCGGTACCGGATCGGGTACCGTCGGCGGCGGTGGAACCTTTGCCTATAATACCCAGGTCACCCCGACCGCGACGGCGGCGACCGGCTCCACCTTGACCGGCTGGAACCCGGCCAGTTGCGCCAGCGCCTTTGCGCTGACGGCGAACACCACCTGTACCGCCACCTTCACCCTCAACACCTATGGCGTCACCGCCAGCGCCAGCCCGGTGGCCGGCGGGACGGCCAGTTGTACGCCCAACCCGGTGGGCTATGGCGGCAGCAGCACCTGCACCGCCACCGCCAACACCGGCTACGCCTTCAGCGCCTGGAGCGGTGACTGCACCGGCGTCACCTGCGCGCTGAGCAATGTCACCGCGGCCAAAAGCGTGACGGCCAATTTCGGTTTCAACATTGTCGCCAGCATCAGTCCGGCCGGTAGCGGTACGGTGAGTTGCACGCCTACTCCGGTCGCCCCCGCCGGCACCAGCACCTGCACTGCCACGGCCAGCGCTGGTTTTATCTTCGCCGGTTGGCGCGGGGACTGTGCGGGGCAGGCCGGAACGACCTGCATCTTGAGCAACATCACCGCAGCGAAGGCCGTCACGGCGACTTATGTCGGTATGGAGCTGGCACTGCCCAGCCGCCGCGGTTGGCGGGCGATCCTGGGGCAATGAGTCGAACGTGGCGACGCTCAGTGCGAGCGAGTCGACCGGCCGCGGGGCCCCATCGTTAGTTCGGCGCGCTTCAGTTTGACTCCACCCGCGCGTGGATCATCCCCTGCGCCAGCCGTGCCGCAATGCGCGTGCCGGGTGGGGCCTGGTCCGGGCGGCGGAGGATTGCGCCATCCGGGAGCCGGGTGACGATGGCGTAGCCGCGGGCCAGGGTGGCGAGCGGGCTGCGGCCGTCCAGACCGGCGACCGCCCGGCCCAGGCGCTCGTGCAGTTGCGCCAGCGCGTGGGACTGGGCCCAGTGCAGGCGCTGCGCCAGTGCGTCCACGGCAGCGGCGGCCAAGCCCAGCCGCCGCGCAGGGGAGGCGGCCGTCAGGCGGATGGCGCGCGGCTCCAGCCGTGCCCGGACGCTGTGCAGGCGTTGGTCCATCGCCTGGGTGAGGCGCCGGTCCAGATCGTCCAGGTGTTGGGCGCGTTGCTCCAGGCGCGCGGCGGGGTGCAGCAGGGTCAGGTGACGCAGGACCGCGGCCAGGCGTAGACCCGCGCCTTCGATCAGTCGTCCCTCCAGGTGACGCAGCCGCGCATACAGTGCAGTCACCCGTGTGCCGAGGTGCTCGGCCGAGGGGGCCACTAACTCTGCCGCCGCGGAGGGTGTGGCCCCGCGGCGGTCGGCCGCCAGGTCGGCGATGGTGGTGTCGACCTCATGGCCGACCCCGCTCACCACCGGGATGCGCGAGGCGCGGATGGCACGGGCCAGTGACTCGTCGTTGAAGGCGTTAAGGTCCTCCAATGAGCCGCCGCCGCGGGCCAGGATCAGCACGTCGCATTCGGCGCGCGCGTTCGCGAGTCGCAGGGCCGCGACCAGCGAGGCCGCCGCGGTGGCGCCCTGGACCGCAGTCGGGTAGATCAACACCGGCAGGGCCGGGCAGCGCCGACCCAACACCGTGAGCAGGTCATGGACCGCCGCCCCGGTCGGTGAGGTGATGAGCCCCACCTGGCGCGGGAAGCTCGGCAGTGGGCGTTTGGCGGCCTCGTCGAACAGGCCCTCGGCGGCCAGCCGGCGCTTGAGCCGCTCCAGTTCCAGGCGCAAGGCCCCCTCACCGCCCGGCTCCATGTGCTCCACGACCAGTTGGAATTCGCTGCGCGCCTCATAGAGCGTCACTCGCGCCCGCACCAGCACCTGCTGACCGTTCTGCGGTTTGAACGCGAGCAGCAGGCGTTTGGCGCGGAACATGGCGCAGCGGACCTGGGCGGCCTCGTCCTTGAGGCTGAAATAGCAGTGTCCGGAGGCCGGCAGGGCGAGATTGGAGACCTCTCCGCGCACCCAGATGGATGGGAAGCTGCCGTCCAGGACCGCGCGTGCCTCGCTCGCCAGGCGGGCCACGCTATAGATATCGCGGGTGAAGTCCAAGGCCATGTCGAGTGGATTTGGTGTCATGGGGTGTTACTCGCTGCGGCGGCGGGGAGTGGCGCGGGGATCGCCTCCGGGAGTGGGGCAGCGACCATCTGTACATGCAGGTCCCGTTGGGGGAAGGGCAGGCTGATGCCTGCCGCCTCGAAGCCGTACCAGATGCGCCGGTTGACCTCCGAGCGGACCGCGGTGCGCCCCACGTCCCCCAAGTAGTGTACGCAATACTCGATCTTCAACAGGACGGCCGAGTCACCGAATTCCCACAGACTGACCTGGGGGGCGGGCTGACGCAGCACCGGTGCGTAGCCTGCCAGGATGTCGCGCACCAGGGTGATGGCCTGGTCAGGGTCGTCCTGGTAGCTGATCCCGACGCTCAGCACGGTGCGCAGGATGTCATCGGTCCGCGTCCAGTTGGTGAAGTCCCCGCTGATCACGGTCCCGTTGGGGATGAAGACCTCCTGCTTGTCGAAGGTGCGGACCGTCAGTGAGCGGATACCGATGCGGGTGACCTCACCCTCATGTCCGCCGACGGTCACGATGTCGCCGACCCGCAGCGGGCGTTCAACTAAGAGCACCAGACCGGAGATGAAGTTGTTGACGATGTTTTGGAGCCCGAAGCCGATCCCTACCCCCAGACTGGCGGTGAAGACCACCAGGGTGGTCAGATCCAGCCCCGACACCTTCAGCGCCAGCAGTACCCCGCAGAGCATCACCACATATTGAGTGAGCGTGGCGAGTGCCAGGCGCAGCCCTCGATCATGCACCCGGCCATAGGCGAGTTGGAAGCTGACCCGCTTCACCCAGCTCCCGGTTGCGATCGCCGCGGCCACCAGCAGGACCGAGAGGGCCAGATCCCAGGGGGTCAGGCTCAGGTGGCCGGCCGCGATCAGTGGGCGCTCGGCCCAGTTGAGCAGCGCACGGATCGGCGGCGTGTGGGCGTCCCAGCCCCACAGCCGCAGCAGGCCCCAGCTCGCGGTGAGCCAGGCCAGCACGACCGCCGCTTCGTGGGCCGGGATCAGGAAATGGCGCCGCCAGAAGTCGCCGAGTTCGCCCTTGATGCGCGCCGCGGCGTGGTCCCGCAGCTCGCCCAAGGCGACGACGACGAAATAGAGCAGGGTCGCCTCCAGGGCCAGCCAGCCCAGCCGGCTGGTGATTGCCCAGGCCAGGTTGGCGTAGCCCAGCAGCCCGAGTACCCCGGCCACGACCATGGCCAGCGCGATGAGCCGCGACAGTTCGCCCAAGAGCCAGGCGTGTCGGCCCACCGGTCGGGGCGCCGCCGGAGGCGTGGCGACCTGTTTACGCTGCTGCGCCAGGTGCAGGATCAGGCCCCACAGCCCGAAGGTCGGTACCGCGAGCAACAGGAGCGCGACCATCGCCAGGCGGTCCAGCACGTCGCCCAGCAATGGCGAGACCGGCAGTGAGCGGGTCAGCAGATAGAGCGCGGCGAGCCCCGCGGCCAGTATCAGGCCCCAGCGCAGCCGCTGATAGAAGAGCTGCCGCGCCGGGGAGCGCACGCGCGTTGGGTCCGGGCCGAACAGGGCCGCGTGGGCGAGGGTGAGTACGAACACACCCAGCGGCCAGATCCCGAGCAGGAACAGGACCGGCACCAACGCGTAGTTGGGCAGGCCGAGGCGCTCCCCGACCCAGGCCCAGAGTGCGGCCGGAGCCGCGTAGGGCGCCGCCGCGGCCAGGGCGGCGGCCGGGGCGGCCACCCGCCGGTACGGGTCCGGGTCCACCAGGCGGCGGCGCAGCAGCGGCGGCGCCGCGAAGGCCGCGACCACCAGCAGCAGTGCGCCGCCGATCAGGCCCGGCCACTGTGCCGGGCGCAGGGCGGCGGCGGCGCTGCCGATGTCCTGCCACAAGAGCCCGAGTTCACGCACCAAGAGCTGCGGCAGCCCGAGCGCGCCGGTGCCGATGCGCCGCCACTCCCCGGCGGTGACCGGGAAGGGGGTGCGATCGGTCAGCGATGCCGCGTAGACCTGCGCCGCCGCCGCGCGAAAGCGGGCACGCTCCTCGCCGGCACGCCGGATCAGGTCCTGGACCTCCCGCTCCTGGCGGGTGAGTGCGGCATCCAGGTCCGCGGGTTGTGACGGTATATCTGCCCCCGTGTCCTCGCTCGGCGCGGGCAGGGCGGCCAGCATCCGTCGCTCCCCCTGCAATTCCACTGGGTATTCCAGCAGTTCACTGGTGATCTGCCGCAGCTGCTCGGCGGTCTCCTCCAGTAGGGACACCGGCATTGACGGGTCCTCGCGCAGCGCCATCAGCCCGTCCAGGCGGCGGCGGATGCCGAGCAGTTCCAGATCGTTCTGGGCCAGATCGGCCCGCACGGCCAGTTGCTGCATGCGGAACTCCATGGCCTCGCGCCGCGCGGTGCTGTTCGCGTCATCCCCGGTGATGGCCGCCGCCGCGCCGGACAGTTGGGCACCCGCGCGCAGCGCCTCGGTGACGATCGCTTCGAAGGTCCGGGCGGTGGGGTCGGACCAGAGTGCCCGGCGGCCGCCCCTGGGGTCCGCCAGGTCACCGAGCCCGTCCAGGCGCACCCGCGCCTGGATCAGGCGCAGCCGCTGCCCGTTGAGGGTCAGCAGGCGGGCGTTGATCGCTGCGAGCCGCTCCAGTGCGTCCACCAATCCCTGTAGGGCGTCCGCCTGATCGTTCAGCAGGCGCAGGGCCGCCGCCCGCAGCAGCTGCACTGGCTCAGGGTCTGCGGCCGTGACCGGATCGGGGACCTGGCCGAGTGTGAGGATGCCCTGTTGCAGTCGGGCCAGCGCGGCGCGCTGATGGGCGGCCTGACCCGTGAGTGTGTCGAGTCGCTCGCGGGTCGTATCGACCTTGAGCCGCGCGGTGCGCAGCAGGTCCGGGTCGATGTCCCGGGCGCGTAGGGTCTCCTCCTCCCGGGCGAGTCGGGCGGCCAGCTGCTGCGCGTCCGTCTCCCGCAGCGTGGCCGCCATCGTCAGCTCGGCGGTCACCTGCGCGACGCGGGCGGTCTCGTCGCGGATGTCTTGCAGCGGCGGGATTGACTGGGCGGCCGCGCTCACCAACGCCGGTGCCAGGGCCAAGGTCCATAGGAGCGCCCACAGCAACGCCCAAGGCCGGGCGCAGCGCGGCAGCCGGCCAGCCGGCGGTAAGATCGGCCTGCGCCAGGTGGGCATGGGCGACTCCGTGTGGTCAGGGTGCGGTGAGGTGCAGGGTAGTCGGCGCATCTTAATCCCGTAGGATGGGTAGAGCGAAGCGAAACCCATCGACTGTGCTGCGGCAAGGCCGATTGCTGGGTTTCGCTGCGCTCTACCCAGCCTACGAACCCCGCGCGTTCTGTTGTAGAATCGGCGCTGTACCGAGTCCACCCGCACCCATTGGAGCCATTTCCATGATTCGGTGGCCGCCCAGGAGATCAAGAACAGCACGATTGCGATCACCAACCAGTTCGGCCCCGCCCGGGATGCCGCGCGGGAGCGGGAGCGGGAGTTGGAGGTCCAGTATCTCGAGCGCCTGCGCCGCGACAGCGGTGCCCTGGAGTGGCTGGCCGCCGTCGGCTATCAGGACCGGGAAACCCCGGCCGTCACCCTGGGGACGGTTTATACCGCGCTCCTGACCAATCGGCCGGACCCGCGCGTGCGCGAGCGCGAACCCCTGTCCGGAGAGCGCCGACTCTCCGCCCTGGGCGTGCTGAACATGGAGCGGTACCTGGTCCTCACCGGCGACCCCGGCAGCGGCAAGAGTGCCTTCGTCAACTTCCTCGCGCTCTGCCTGGCCGGGGAGCGCCTGGGTGCCGCCGCGCCGAACCTCCAAGACCTCACCGAGCCACTGCCCGGCGAGGATGGCGAAGACGGACGTAAGGCCAGCCCCCAGCCCTGGGACCACGGTGCCCCACTCCCGGTGCGGGTCATCCTGCGCGACTTTGCCGCCTCCGCCCGGTTTCCGGCCCAGGGCCGACCGGGCGATGCCGGCCACTTGTGCGACTTCATCGCCGACGACCTCCATGCCAAGGGCCTGGACGACTATGCCCCGGTCCTCACCGAGTGCCTGCACCGCGGCGAAGCCCTGTGCTGCTGGATGGCATGGACGAGGTCTCCCAGGCCGGGGCGCGGCGGGAACGGTTGGTACAGTGCATCGTCAACTTTGCGAAGAGTTTCAAGGATGCCCGCCTGCTCGTCACCTGCCGACCCTACGCCTATGCCGATCCCGCCTGGCGCATCCCGGGCTTTGCCGAGGCGGCCCTGGCGGATTTCGGTCCCGGTCAGATCGGGCGCTTCGTGGAGCGTTGGTATGCCGCCCGTCCGGAGCTGACGCCGCCGCGCCGAGCTGAGCGCGCGGAGAAGCTCAAGGGCGAGATCCTGGGCCGGCCCGCCCTGCGCTGCGAACTGGCTGGTCGCCCCCTGCTGCTGACCCTGACTGCCTATCTGCACGCCAATGGCCACGAACTGCCGGACCGCCGCGCCGCACTCTCTATCTGGGCCAGCAGGAGCGCGATCTCTTTGAGCGTTTTGCCGACAGCGGTTGTGAGGACTGGCCGGCGCTGGCCGCCTGGCTCGGCCGCCGCGACCCCGACCGCCGGCGCGAGGTGGTGCTGCTCGCCGGCGGCTTCTACGCCGGTACCGATGACCGCTCGGTCTGGGACCTGGTGGACGCGCTCTACCCTCCCTCCCCCCTTGTGGGGGAGGGCCGGGGTGGGGGGGCTGAACCTTTCCCCTCCCCCCCGGTGGGGGAGGGTCAGGGTGGGGGGGGACGCCTGGGGCCTGCGCCTGGCCGGCGAGATCCTGGCCGAGTGCCTGCCGCGCGAGCGCCTCAAGCGTGCCTATCAAGCAATCCACGACCGCATCCGCGACCGCCTGCGCCGACTGGCTGACCGTGTATTGGCGTGGAAAGGGCTGGCTCCCGGCCGGCTGGCGGGTGGCGCTGCCGTCCGAGCCCGAGTGGGAGAAGGCGGCCAAGGGCGGCGAGCGCATCCCCTCGGAATCGGGCGTCCTGATCCGGCCGGTGGCTGAGTTGAGTGCGCTGATCAATGCTGACCACCCGTCGATGCCGAACCCGGCTCCCCGACGGCCCTACCCCTGGGGCACCGAGCCGGACCCCGAGCGCATGAACTTCGACATGAACATTGGGCACGTGTCGCCGGTCGGCTGTTACCCCGAGGGTCGTTCACCCTATGGCTGCGAGGACCTGTCAGGCAACGTCTGGGAGTGGACCCGCAGTCGGTTTGCGGCGTACCCTTATCCGCAGGATGCCAAGGACCGTGCTGAACGGGAGGATCGTCAACCGGCGGGGCGTGGTTTGCGCGGCGGTGCGTTCGACTACCCTCGCAGGTACGCGCGCGCCTCCTCCCGCTTCGACCTCGATCCCGACCACCGTTACGACTTCGTCGGGTTCCGTCTGGTGCTGGCCCCATTACTCCTCTGAACTCTGATGCCTCTGGACTCTGAATCTAAACTCCGACCCTTCTGATTCCCACGCGCCGCGTGGGAATCCCTTGCGGGCGCGCCGCGCCCGGCTCGCACCGCGGTGCGGTGCGGCGGCATCCCTACGCGGCGCGTGGGGACGAGGGGGTAGAGCTTCTGGTTCCCGCGCGCCGCGTTGGCACCCCTGCGTTGTCACCATCAGGGTCCGGCGCTGCCCGGCGGGCACGCGGCCTGCGCCTCCCGCAGTCGCCGCAGTGCGGTATCGAACTCAAAGCCGGTGATGGCCTCTTCGATGGCCGCCAGCCGTTCGCCCAGTATCGGCTCAAGGCTGGGGTACGACTCGGCCCACAGGGGCAGCACAGCGAAATCGCCCGTGCCCAGGAGGTGCTCCAACGCGGCGATGATCGTGTTCACCTGACCCCTATCCGGTGCCCGCGCACCGCCCGCGGGGGCGGTCGGTGCCGCACCGACCGGCAGCCTCAGGCTGAACCAAAAGCGGCTGCCCTCGCCCGGGGTGCTGCCGAACCCGACCTCCCCCGCCATGCGAGCGACCAGCCGCTTGCAGAGCGCGAGTCCGAGCCCGGTGCCGCCGTAGCGGCGGGTCAGACCGCTGTCGCCCTGCTGGAATAACGCAAACAGCGTCTCTTGCACCTCCGGGGTCATCCCGATCCCCTGATCGGTGACGTCGAAGCGTAGTTCGCACCGGGCGCCTGGAGCCGCGCTGTGGCGGACGGTCAGGGTGATGCGTCCGCGCTCCGAAAACTTGACCGCGTTGTCCAAGAGGTTCCACAGGACGCACTCCAGGCGCACGGCATCACCCTTGAGCCAGGCCGCGGTCGCGGGCTCAACCGCCACCACCAGTTCGAGGCCCTTGGCCTCCGCGATCGGGCGGATGCGGCGTTCGACCGCGGTGAGCAGGGCGGCGAGTTCGAAGTCGGCGCACGCGATGGCGATGTCCTGCGACTCGCTTTCCACATAGTGCAGAATGTCTTCGATCAGGCGCAGGAGGTGCCGGGCGGCGGCGTCGGCCTTGGTCAACCAGTCGCGCAGCCGCGCGTCCTCGAGCCGCTTGGACACCAGCGGCAGGATGCCCATGATCTGGCTCAAGGGGGTGCGCAATTCGTGGCCGACGGTGAGCAGGAAGGCACTCTTGGCCCGGTCGGCACTCTGCGCCGCGTCGAGCGCCGCGGCCAACTCCTGCGTTCTGGCGTACACCAGGTCTTCCAGGTGATCGCGGTGTTGGGACAGTTCCGCATTGGCCGTGCTCAGGGCCGCCGCCTGGCGGCACAGGTCGGCATTGGCCTGGCCCAAGGCCTGCGCCTGTCGCCGCAATTCCAGGTGCAGGCCGACGCGGGCGCTCAGCACCGCCGCGTTGAGGGGCTTGTGGATGAAGTCCAGGCCCCCCGCGGACAGCGCCCGGGTCTCGCTCTGCGGGTCACCGCGGGCCGTGATGAAGATCACCGGGATCGCCTGGGTCGAGGGATCGGACTTGAGCGCTGCACAGACCGCGAAGCCGTCCATCTGCGGCATCATCACGTCGAGCAGGATCAGGTCCGGGCGGTATCCCTGCGCCAGCATCCCCAGGGCCTGGGGACCGGAGGTGGCGAAACTTACCTCATAGTCGGGGCCGAGCATCCCGCGGACGGCGATGATGTTCGCCGGCGAATCGTCGACGGCCAGGATACGCGCAAGCTTGGGGGTGTTCATGCTCGGGTACCATCTCAGGATGTTGGGCGGCTCCGTGCGGACGTGGCACGGATGCAGGCTATTATCCTGGAAGAAGCACCTCTCGCACAAAGACACAAAGGCCAAAAAGGCTTATCGATGCGCTGCCGCCGGCGCGTCGGGTACCCGCCAGGTGATGGCGCTTGCGCATGCAATGCGCTGTCTTTCTTCGTGTGCTTTGTGTCTTTGTGCGAGCCATTGCCGAGTCTAGGATGAACCACTGGGGGACTGCGCGAGGGCCTGGTCCAGGCGCGCCAAGGCCCCCGGGAAATCGAGACTGCGAATGGCGCGCTCGACTGCCGCGCAAGCCTCTTCGCCCAAGGCGGTGTAAAGCCAGGGTTGCAGCGCCTCGAAGTCGTCGAAGGCATCCAGGTTGCGGGTGCGCAGGGCCGCTCGCAGTGCGTTCAGCCGCTGCGCATCCATGGCCGGTTGGGCCGCCTGGGTCGCCGCCAGCGGCGCGGTCGCGCCGCGCCGCCAGGGTAGGCCGGTCGCGATGAGGGCGGTGATCCCCCTGTCCAGGGCCGCCAGGCGTTCGTCCAGATCGGTGGCGCCCCGCTCGATGGCCCCTTCCAGCAACTCGGCCGCCTCGCTCAGGTCCAGCGCCGCGAGGGTGCCGGCGCCGCCCTTCAGGGTATGCATCTGCCGGGCGGCCGTCACCAGGTCCCCCGCGGCCAGGGCCTGGCGGGTCGTGGCGACCACGCCGGCGAACTCCTGCGCAAACCGCTCCAGCAGGTCGAGGAATAAGGTGCGGTTTCCGGCGAGCAGACGGGCGGCGCTCGCGCGGTCGATCCCGGCGACCTGCGGGAACTCCTCGTCCGCTGGTCCATCGGTTTGAGCGAGAAGGCCAGGCGCGGGGGAGACCCGGGGCACCACCCCCGGCCGCGGTCGGACCCACTGTGCCACCAGGGCGACCATCCGCTCCAGGTCCAGCGGCTTGGTCAGCACCGCGTTCATGCCGGACGCCAGCGCCGCCTCTTGCTGGGCCGGCAAGACCCCGGCGGTCAGCGCGATGATAGGTAGGTCGGTGAGCCCCAGTTCGGTGCGGATCAGCCGGGTGGCAGTCAGGCCGTCCACGACCGGCATCTGCATGTCCATCAGCACGGCGTCGAAGTCCTGCGGTTCGGCGCGCAGACAGTCCAGTGCCGCTTGACCATCCACGGCCAGGGTGGTGCGCGCGCCCTCCATGGCGAGCATCCGCTCGGCCACCAGCCGGTTCATGGCGCCATCGTCCACCACCAGCAGGTGGAGCCCGGCCAGGCGTGGTCCGGCCGGGACCTGCGCGGAGGTCGGCGCGGGCGTCGGCGCGCTCGGCAGCGGTAGCGGCTGCGCGGTGCGCGCGAAGGGCACTTCCACCCAGAAGGTGCTCCCCAGGCCTTCCTGGCTCTCGGCGCCGATCTCGCCGCCCATCAGCTCGACCAGGCGCTTGCAGATGGAGAGCCCGAGTCCGGTGCCGCCGAAGCGGCGGGTGATGCTGGCGTCGGCCTGGGTGAAGGGCGCGAAGATCCCCGCCCTGGCCGCCGGGGTCATACCGATTCCGGTATCGGTCACCTCGAACCGCAGTCGGACCCCCGCCGCGGTCACTTCCAAGGGGTCGATCCGCAGTCGGACCTCGCCGTGGTCCGTGAATTTGATCGCATTACCGATCAGGTTGACGAGGACCTGTTCCAGCCGGACCGGGTCGCCGAGCAGACCGCCGGTCACCTCGGGTGGGACGGCCATGGTCAGCGTCAGCCCCTTGTCCCGGGCCGTGGGCCCCAGCAGGTCGCCGATTGCGGCCAGGAGCGCGACCAGGTCAAAGGGGCGTGCCTCCAGCGACAAGCGCCCGGCCTCGATCTTGGAGAGGTCGAGGATGTCGTTGAGAATGGCCAGGAGTGAGCGGCCCGCGGTGCGCATCTTTTCCAGCAGGGCGCGCTGGTCGGGATCGAGCGCCGTCAGACTCAGGACCTGTGCCAGACCGAGCACGCCGTTCAGGGGCGTGCGAATCTCGTGGCTCATGTGCGCGAGGAAGTCGGACTTGGCCCGCGCGGCCTGCTCGGCGGCGGTCTGGGCCTGCTTGAGATCGGTGATGTCGTAGAGGGTGTTCAGCCGCTCCTCGCCCCCCAGGAGGGTGGCGCGGGTTATCACGGTGCGCACTGTGCCGTCCTTGCGGCGGACACTCACCTCCAGGGGCTCGCAGGTCCCGCCCTCGCGCGCGACCTGCGCCATACGCTCCTGGCGCTGACGCAGGATGCGTGCGCGCTCCACCGGGTCGGGGTAGGCCAGGCGCCGCCAGTCGTCCATGGTGGGGATGTCTTCCAGGGTGTAGCCGAAGGTCTGGACGAAGGCGGCATTCAGGTAGCGGACCGGGCCGGACTCGTCGGCGATGGCGAGCGGCACCGGCGAGGCGTCGATGACGGCGCGGGCCTTGGCCTCGCTGGCCGCCAGGGCCGCGACGGCCTGGCGCTCCGCGGTCACGTCCCAGTTGATTCCGACCAGATGCCGGGAAGCCCCGCCGGTGCCCTCCAGGAATCGGGCACGGCTCGCGATGTAACGGTCCTGGCCGTCCGGACAGTGGACCAGGACGACCCCCTGGAAGGTCGTTTCTTCCCCCCGCAAGATGCGTGCGAAGCTGTCCTGGAGTACGCCGCGATGCTCCGGTGCAACCCACTCGAGCCAGGCCTGCCAGGACAGCTCGGGTGGGGCCTGCGGTACCCCATACACGGCGCGCAATTTTGCATCCCAGACGATCTGGCCGGTGGTCATGTCCATGTCGAAGACGCCGATGCCGCCGGCCTCGGTGGCCAGTTGCAGGCGCTCGGCGACGATCTGCAATTGCGCGGTGCGCTCGGCCACCCGCGCCTCCAGATGCGCCTGCTCCGCCTCCAGGGCCGCCTGCACCGCCCGCATCCGCGTCAGGTCATGGAGACTCGTCACGATGCCCTGGACCCGGCCATCCTCCCAGAAAGGCTGATGCTGCGCCTCGAGATACCAGGTGTACCCGTCGGGGTAGGTGGCCTCCATCTGGAAGTGCTGCGGCTCGCCGGCCAGGGCCGCCTCCAGGTGCGGCTGGACCTGCGCCCAGATGGCCGGGGGTGCGATCTGCGCCATGGCGCGTCCCCGCAACGCTTCCGGGTTGCAGTGGTACATCGCGGCATAGGCGGGGTTGACGACCTGGTAGCGCAGGTCGCGGTCGAGAAAGAAGAGCTTTTCGGTGGAGGCCTCGACGATCTGCCGGTAGCGGCACAGTTCCAGCTCGGTTTCCTTGCGCTCGGTGATATCGAGATGGGTGCCCACCACCCGCCGCGGGGTGCCGTCGGCCGCGCGCTCGATCACCTTGCCGCGGCTCAAGACCCAGCGGTAGCCGCCGGCCTTGGTCCGCATCCGGAACTCCAGCTCGCGATAGCCCGAGTTCTCCAAGGGGTGCTGGGCGCGGACGAGGACACCCGCGCGCTCCTCGGGATGGAGCAGATCGAGCCAGGTGTCCATCTGCGGCGCCAGCTCGTCCTGGGCATAGCCCAGCATCCGGGCATAGCCGGGACTGTAATAGACCGTCCCGGTGGCGACGTTCCAGTCCCAGATCCCGTCGCTGGTCGCCTCCATCGCGTAGCGGAAGCGCTCCTCGCTCTGATGCAGCGCCGCGGTGGCCGCTTCCAGTTCCAGCGTGCGGGTGAGCACGCGCGCTTCCAACTCGGCATTGAGCCTCCGGACCTCGTCCTGCGCCCGCCGCTGGTCCGTGATGTCCCAGGAGATTCCATACACGCGCAGTGCGGCCCCGGTTTGTCCGTCACGTTGGATCTTGCAGACCTCCGCAAGGCAGCGCTCAGTACCGTCCGGCCAACGGATCCGAAATTCATCCCGCGCGATGTCCTTCTGACCCGAACAGAGCGCGTCGAGGCGGGCCTCGATCCCGGGTAGGTCGTCCGGGTGTATCCGCGCCGACCAGCTGGCATAGGTCGGGGGGCCGTCCTCCTCGTGCAGACCATACAGCGCATAGAGGCGGGAGTCCCAGAGGTGTCGATCCGCGACCAGGTCCCATTCCCAGGTCCCGATCCGCGCGACCTCGTTGATCAGTTGGATCCGCGCGGCGAGGGTCTTGAGCTCGGCCGTGCGGGCGGCGAGGAGGTCTTCCAGTTTGACGATGGCGCGGCTCGCGACCGGGTCGGCGAGGCGGGCGGATGCCTGCGGATCGTTCATGGCGGTCGGCGTCGTTGAGATGAAACAGTGGTTCAGTCACTCGCCGGCCGGCGCCGGCAGGGAGCGGAAGAACTCCAGATAGGCTTGGGCCGCGGGAACGAGCCGATAGGGTTCTGCCGCCTGGCGCAGGGCCTCCCGGTCCAGGGTGTCGGCCTCGGGTCGGTGCAGACCCAAGTCGAGCGCGGCGGCCAGGGCCGTGGTGTCGCCCACCGGCACCAGGCGGCCGAGCCGCCCGTGCTGGAGCAGGTCGCGCACGCCGCCGGTGCAGTCGGTGGCGACCACCGGGGTGCCGAGCGCCATCGCCTCCACCAGCGCATTGGGCAGACCCTCGCGGCGCGAGGAGAGTGCCAACAGGTCGGCGCGGGCGAGATAGGGGAAGGGGTTGGCGATAAAGCCGGCCAGGTCCACGCGGCCGGCGATGCCGAGCCGCGCGGCCAGACGGCTCAAGCGGCGGCGCTCCTTGCCCTCGCCGATGATCAGGAGCCGCGCGGTGGGCCGGTCCACTGCGGCGAAGGCGCGCAGCAGGGTGGCGAAGTCCTTGACCTTGCGCAGTCCGCCCAGGGCGATGATGACCGGGGGCCGGTCCGGACCCCGCGGTTCGGCGAGCCAGGGGTGTGGGCAGGGGGCGGCGGCCAGGTCCGCCAGATCGTCCGGGAGGATAGGGTTGTTGAGCACGGCGATCGGCACTTGCGTGATCCCGAAGATCTGCTCCAGGTCCTCGGCAACCGCCTGTGAGACGGCGGTGATCCCGTGCAACCGGTGGTAGCAGGCGTGGATCTCACCGGTCTCGCGCCGGGTCTTCCAGAGGTTCCAGCGGTAGGTGGCGAAGCGCCCGGACATCAGGGTGCCGACCGCGGCCACCAAGCGGGTGGCACCCCCGGCAGCGGGTGGGAGTCCGGACCTGGCCGCCAGGGCGGCCAAGTCGTCCGCGAGCTTGCCGGTCACCAGCCAGTCCGGACGTTCCTCGCGAATAAAGTCGCTTAAGAACTCGGCGCGGGGCTCAGTGACACGCAGCACCCGTAACCCCGGTTCGAGGTCTTGCAGATAGGCATGGTCCGGGTCGCCGACCAGCAGTGAGGTCGTCACCCCGAGTCGGGCGAGTCCCCGGGCCAGGTTGGTCAGGTTGCGTTCGACCCCGCCGTCCTCGAAGTCGCTCACGACCAGTGCAATGTGCTCAACGCCCATGATCACCCCCGGCAGTGCGTCTGCCCCAGCATCAGCTTCAGATACAGATCGGCATTGCGCTGCGCCTCATAGCGCTCACCGCCCTGTCGCAGGGTGGCAGCCGGCAGCGGATTCGTGAGCGTGCGCGCCATGGCGTCGGCCAGGGCCTCCACATCGCCGGGCGGGACCAGCGGGCCGAAGCGCCCGCCGTCCAGGATCTCCCGCGGACCGGCCCCGCACTCGGTGCTGACCACCGGCGTGCCGAGCGCCAGTGACTCGATGAGCACCGTGGGCAGGGCATCCCAGATGGATGAGAGAACTACCAGGCTCGCCTGGCGCAGATAAGGATAGGGATTTGGCGCCCAACCCGGCATTTCAACCGATTCGGTGAGCCCCAGTGCGGCGCGCTCGGCCTCGACCGCCGGGCGCAGGCGCCCGTCGCCGATGATCAAGAGCCGGCAGTCGCGCTGCGCGCGCAGCCGGGCGAAGGCGCGCAGCAGGGTGGGCAGGTCCTTCTCGATCTCCAGGCGGCCGGCGAAGACCAGCACCGGGATGCCGGTGTCGCCGAACCAGGGGTGGTCGATGGGTTCCTGGGCCAGCTCCAGCATCTGCGGCGTGACGATGGGGTTGGGGATGGTGGTCACCGCGGCGTCCTCGCCCAAGAGTCCGTGCAGGTCCTGCGCGGTGTCCTGTGAGATGGCGACGATCCCGCGGTTGCGCCGGTACCAGTTGAGGACCTCGGCGCGGCGGCGCCGTCCCTTCCAGCCCTTGAGATGATCGAGCTTGACGCTCATGCGGCCATGGACGGTGACATAGACCGCGGTGCTGATGCCGTCGGCGGCGCTCGCCAGACGCGCCGCCTTGAGGGTGAAGACGTCCTCGCGGATGCGGTGCGTGAGGACCGCGGCGGGGCGCCGGCCGCGTAGATACAGTGCCATGGCCGGCACCCGGGTCAGGGGCCCCATGCGGCCCATGGGGACGACCCGTACCCGCGGGTCGGTGGCCTCGGGGATGGGGTCGCGGGAGGCGGTGACCAGCAGGTCGGTGGGAACGGCGCGGGTGACGAAGCCGTTCGCCAGCCGGGCGGCGATCTTGGCGGTGCTGCCGCCGTCGAAGGGGCCGCAATAGATCGCCAGGCGGGGGGGCTCAGTCATGTGATTCGCCAGCGGTGCGCGCCAGTTGGAAGCTGTAGAGTATGCCTAAGAACAGGATGCAGAAAAAGCGCAGGTCCAGGTTCACCAGACGGAAGTCATAGAGACAGTAGAGCGGCAGCATCACCCCGGTCAGGGTCAGAAAGACCCGCAGCTCCGGCGCCGCCCGGGGGTCGGACCAGAGGGTGCGGTAGGCGCGCACGAGTACCGCCAACAGCAGGGCGGCGATGAGCACACCGACCAGACCGAAGCGGGTCAGGGTCTCGATCAGCACGCTGTGCAGGTGCGAGGCCCGCGGGGCATTGGCCAGCTGGTAGTCGGAGACCGCCACCACCCGCTGCGGCACCAGGAACTCGGTGGTGCTGGTCCCGGGCCCAAAACCCAGGAGCGGGCGGGCGGCGAAGACCTGCAGCCCCAACTCAGCCAGATTGAGCCGGATGCCGACGGAGGC
>CAILVI010000416.1 GCA_903837595.1 uncultured Thiodictyon sp. | reverse complement strand
CGGAAGGACACGATTGTGGAGCGGACCCATGCCTGGAACGAGCGCGCACGTCGCTTGATCATGCACCATGATCGTCTGCTGCCCGTGTCAGAAGCATGGGTCTGGCTCGCTGAGGCACGAATCTTGCGTTGACGGCTGACGGCGACGGCTTGATTTTGTCTATACCCTCTAAGTGCCCGATCCCGCATTGTTCTGCCCCCCACTTCACATAAAATGAGTTATCGGCCATCCCTGGTGTGGGCGAAATAATGCTTCGGTATAAGCCATCTATTGCTCTGCTGATAGTCACGACGTAAACACGCATCAGTTACCAAGCTCCAAGCAACTCGTAACGCCTTCGCTTCTGAGCCAACGCTTCGTCTTCGGGGTTGAGGCGTACGGCGGCACGGAGAAAGCCAGCCGAGGCATCATAATCCCTTTGCTGCTCACAGACCTGGATCAATCGCACGAGGATCTCAGGATTTCTGGGGTAGGCTCGATTCAACTCTTCAAGCCCTGAGCGCGCCGCTGGATAATCGGCGCGAATTCCGGCAATCGATGCCTCGCAGAGCCGGTGCTCCATCGACATCTCGCCTTGCTCCCGGGCAATGTTGAGTAATCGATTGGCCTTGTCGAGTGCCCGCAACTTCATAAAGACTTTGATCGCCTGGAGTCGCATTGCCTGACCTTCGTTGCCGGCAAGCAGGACGATTTCCGGAGTAGACTCGAATGCCTTGGTGAAATCGGACCACCGCCTGTGACGAAAAAGCGCATGAAGCTGCAAGGCCACGGCATTCATGTCGCCAGAGCGAGCGTGCTCCGATGCGGCGATCCTTGCGGCTCGGTCGTAATGACCGACTTCCATCGCTGAGATCACTTCCGTGGACCAGTCGGTCGTTTGACCAGGAGCCGCAGGCACGTCGGCCGAAGGAATGAATTCTAGTTGATGCCTGCTGGACTCTCGAAAAGCAGCCTTCAAGGCCCCGATTGAAGAATAGCGCTCGGCAGGGGCGCGACGCAGGCACGTAAGGATCACCTGTTCGAGCACAGGAGAGATAGACGCGTTAATCTCTCGCGGCTTTGCAAAGGTGGCGTGACGCCTAACCTGCGCTTGGGTGTCATGAGGCAGGCGGCCCGTCATCAACTGGTAGAGCAAGACCCCAAGACTATAGATGTCGCCCGCCAACAGTTCCTGAAAACTCCCTTTCCGCGATACACAGTCGGAGAATTCTGGGGCCGCATAGAGAACGGTACCCCCATTCTCCCGCGTACGCAGGTAGATCTCTTCGGGCAGCGCCGAGCTTCCAAAATCAGTCAGCTTCACCAGGTCGGACTGACCCACCAGGATATTGTGCGGCTTGATGTCCCCGTGGGAAACCGGCGGGTCTAGCGACGCCAGGAACTCGACCGCGTCCAGGACTTGGCCGTAAATGTTGAACAACCGCTGATAGGTATTCCCGAAATGATGGCTGCGATGCTCAAGCTTCTGGGCAAGACTCTCACTCGGGAAATACTCCATCTCGATCGCATACCATTCCTTTTCTGGCGGCACCCTACCCATGTCGAAAATCTTGATGACATTCGGGTGGCCTTCGATCCCCTTGAGCTCCAGCCCTTCCGCCAGCGACCGATCTTCCCTGGATAGTTGCTTCGGAACCTTTACCGCCACGATTTCGCCGTCGGAAAGACGTTCGGCGCGCCAGACCCATCCATGGGTGCCGTCGCCAAGACTCTCCAACAACAGGTATTTCTGACCGAGGCGTTTGTTGACCCCGGGAAGGAAATGGGCGCTCTGGGACTTCACCAAATCTCCTCCAGCAGACTCCTGTCGAGGCTCAGCAAGCGGGTACCACCCGAATTAAGGATTAGGCGGTGGACCAACAATGGCAGATCCTGGTACCCAGGCACCCTGACACCCGCGGCGTTTCTGAACCCGCTCCGAAGTAGTTCCCTGAACACCTCGGTCCGTGGGGCGTTGACAACCCCTTTGCTCCAAGCCGATAGCACCAGGAGGCGTGGATCGGTACCCCAGCGCCACGCCGCCTCCATGAGGTTCTGCAGCTTCGCCAGCAGCTTAGACTGGCCGCGCTCGCCGCCCTCGAATCGCTCGAATTCTACGAGAACGACTGGCCGCCAATCGCCACGCGTGAACCAGGCGGAGTCGGACCTGATGTCGGCGCCAGAGGCTGACGGTGCCGGCGCCTCCACGACCGCCGAGAAGCCCAGGTCGTGGCCGAGGGTCGTCCATAGGCTGCATCCGAGGCTGTGGACCAACATGTCCTCATCCCTGACACCGGGCTGAGCCAGCACCGGGTAGGACTGCGCGATAAACCCGCCTTCGAGCGCACTTCGAATTCGATACAGCGCGTCATTCATGAAAGCTGTCCCAGATGTTCAGGACCTGCGGAGACTCCCCACCATGCACTAGCGCCTTGGAACCCACCTTAACCAAGAGCGGCGCGGGGATGGAGCGCCCACAGACCAGTGCCTCCCCCGTCGAGAGACTCGGTAGCTCGTCCAGGTCCGCTTTGCTTACCATGTCCGATGCCTTAGCGATAAAGCGCTGATCGTCCGGATTCTTTAGACGCATGGCGATCAAGGTATTGCATTGAGACGTCACATCGGCGTCCAGCTTGGAAGGGCGCTGGCTGACGATGCAGAAGCCGACGCCGAACTTTCGCCCCTCCCCAGCGATTTTCTTGATCACCCGATGACTTACTGCCTTACCGTCTGCCGGGGCAAAGCTGTGTCCTTCCTCGTAGACCACGAAACAGGGCCTCAAGGGATCGTTCTTGCTTGATGCTGCGCGCAGGATCTCGCTGGACAGCAGTGCGCAAACGACCTGCTTTGCCGTGTCACTCAAGCCCTGAAGGTCCACCACGACGAGTCGTCCCTTACGGTTCGAAGGCCGCCCGATCATCCGGTAGATATCCGTGGGCTCGGCCATGGTCGCGGAGTAAAAACTCTGGGCCTCGTTCAAGACCCGGTTCAGCTTCATGGACGCCACGGCGGCGCTACGGCTGCTGAGTGCGTTCGCCTCCGCGTCCGTGAGATCGTCCCAACCTTTGATCTCCTCCATGCCTTCACCCAGCAGATAACGGAGCCGGTTGATGTCTCGCGGCTCGCTCTTGTCAGTCTGACGCCAATAGCGCAACGCGACATCGAGCACCCGCTGCTGAGGCTCCGTGAGTCCAGGCAGGATCTCCGTCACCTCGTCCATCTCGAAGCGGTCGAACTGCAATGCCAGGACCCGGTTCTTGCCGGCGTACTTGTAACGAAAGGATTCGTGCTGAGGGGTATAGATCTGGATACCCGCATCGGCCTCCTGAAGCCGCACCAGCATCTCCCTGACCTGGGCGATAGACTGACGATCGCGGGGGTCCTCGATCCCATCGAGTTCTGCGAAGGTCAGCCGACCTTGCGCCATGGCGCGGCCATACTCGCCATGAGGGTCGAAGACCACGACGGACCCGTTATTGAGTGCGACCAGCCGCTCGATGATGCGACCTACCGTATAGGACTTGCCCGAGCCGGTCATCGCCAGTACTGCCAAGTGCTCGGTGACCAAATTGTTCACGTCGATGTAGACGGGCACACGGTTCTCGCCTTGCTCGTAGCCGACCAGGTTTCCCAGGTGCAGACTTGTGTGCTCGTTAAATTGGTAGAAATCGCTCAGGAATTGGAAGTCTACGGTCTCGACGGCGGCACCCGGGTCAAGCGGTCGCCGCGGAATCCGAATCTGGCGACTGATCGGGTCTCGATACCCCACCAGTTCCAGATTCGCATACAGGTGCTCTCCGGTGACGCTAGCCCCCGGCAGCAGTTCCAGCTCGGTGACTGCATCCCCAAGCCCGGAGTTGAAGAGAATATTGGAGCGGTGGATGCGGGTTACGCGGGCCAGCACTGGCGCCTCTGGCTCGTCCTGACGCTCTTGATGAAGGATGCGCACAAACTCCCCCCGGCGTACCGAGAAGGACCCGTTCACCACCATGGTGAGCTTGCCAGGCTCCCCAGTGTTTCCAACCAACTTACCGAGCACACTGTGTCGCATCGTTCAATCCTCCAGGTCCAGACCACCGAGCCAGGTGTCTTCGATCTCGTTGCTCTTCATCGCATCGTTTAGCCCTTGACGGTAGAAGCCTGCGAATTGATCAAGGATGCGCAGTTGCTCAGCGGCGAGCAATTGGGGGATTGGGCGGGCCTGACGGCGATTCTGCATGTCAAGAACCATCAGCTTCCAGGCCACCTCGTCCAGAATGGCGCTGTTCCAATCGGGCTCATCACCCGTCAACTGAACCATTTGGATCGTGCTCGCACGCCCGCCCTTGAAGTGAAACCCAACGACACCGGGACCGGCCGCCTCCCTTGGTTCCATCCGGCTCTGCCCTTCTGAAACGCGAAACGCCATGGTACGAGTGAAGGCCCCGAGAATACCGTTGACGAATCGTTGGTCGCCGATTCCGGAGAGCTTGTCATCGAGCCCCTCGATGCCCCGCATCCGCTCGGAATCGTAGCCGTCGCTGGTCAAGAGCGCGCGGCGTCCGTCACCGCTTCGCAGGTCCTGGCGGGCAATGCTGACGATGGCGGTGAATCGCTCTGCAACGATGCTGGCCAGGATCGGCCCGCGCGGGTCCCACGGAAAGAGGTTGCCGCGGTACCTATCCCAAAAGGCGGCGATCAGTTCGCGGGTCTTTTCGTACTCCACCCAATGCTTCCGGTCGCGCTCCCGGGGGACCATCTGCCGGTCGATAAACAGTGGGGTATCGAGCAGGATAAGGGCTGAAGGATCGGCCACCTCAAGAAGCCGCTCCGCCAACCGGTAGCCGTGGCGCATCTCGATCAGCTCCAGGCGTTTGCGATGCGCCTCGAAATCGATGTCGTCCATCTCTGCCACGGAGTCACCGCCGCGCGTACTAAGCTGGTTTTGCCGGATCTGCATGTCGATTCGCACACCGGCTGACGCATAGATGAATCCGCCCAGCGCCTTCTTGATCGACGAATTGGTCGCCACCCCCGAAACAGTCAAATCCATGACGCTGGGTCGTGCCACCGCGCGTACCAACCCGGCGTCACGGAACAGCGGCGCGACCGATTCGATATCACGGATCTGCGCAAGGATGCGCCCGGCCGAGCCGGGCAGGCGAATCTGGCTCTCGATCGCCAGTGATTGGGCCAGGGTCTTGCCTGTCATGTGATCACCTCCCGCAAACGCTCGGCAAACCCCCAATAGGGCGAGGACCGGAGCGCTTGAAGACCCGCATCCGTCAGGCCGGTCTGATCGACATAGTCGGCCCCCCGCAATCGGCTCATGATCCCGTCGAGCTGTTCGCGCCCGAGTGCGACCACTGGGAACACCTCGGCCTCTACCCTTTGCATCACGTCGTCGGGATCGGCAGTTCCGTAGCCGTAAAGACAGACCATGACCCCGAACGCATCCTTACCCAGGGCCTGCCCTGCTCTTGTTGGACCAGCCGGCAAGGCAATGCTCTCCGCTGGCCCGGTATGAGCGTGCAAGGCGTCAAGCCAGGCTTTGACAGGACCTGCCTCGTCGAGCAGTGCGATGGACCATAGCGGCAGAGAGGTGGCAGCAAAGACGCCGGATCCGGAGTGGGTCTTCAGATAGCGGGTGTTGACCGTGCCATCGGTCCAGCGGTGGCCTGCCTCCCGGTCAAGATCGCCATCCCTGCCGACGATCATGTAGCTCACTTCATCGACCAGCAGGTCTGGGATACGCGCGCCGTTCGGCTCCGGCTTGGTCTCGCGGAAGGCCAGCTGCCAGTCCAAGCCGGACCAGAGTGCCCCCTCGGCGTAGGGGGGCAACAGCAGAAGGGTGCGCCCCGGCCGGGCGGTCCAATCGGTCAAGGCCTCCCGCCGATCATCCGGACCGACCTGGAAATCCTTGCCGATCGCCAACAGAACGCCAGATTCAGGGGTGCCATCCAGCGTGCTCTCGGCGCCCACGAGCGAGGTCAAGAAGCGGCCACGTCGGTGGCGCTCCAGGCCGCTGTCCAGGTAGAACCTCATGGACCGTCCCCGAAAGCGATACGGACCTGGAGGATGCGTCGCTTCACGAGCCCGTCGCGCTCCGCATCCGTCATGACGGGCTCACGCCCAGCGAGTAAGTCTTCGGCGATATCGCGCCACCGCTCGAGTGGGACTGACCCGGCGAGGGCCTGCCCGGCCTGCCCAGCCAGTTGTTGCAGCCATAGGTCAAGCTCCACGTTCATGTCGTGGAGCGAGAGTGCCTCCAGCCCCTCGACCGTGACCGGTGGAATCTCGCCCTGTCCGGTCGCTTTGAGCAGTGGGTTGACCAGCCTACGCAAGCCACCGTTGGCCGCCTGAACCTTCGCGGCACGGTAGGCTTGGATCTCGTTCTCGATCCTCTGGAGCCGACCCCCGAGCACCGCGGCCCTGGTATGAATGGGTTTGACCATCGACTCGGGGATATCGCGGAACGCCGAGAACTGCCCTTTGCGCGCTTGGAGCCGCATCCGCGCCCGCTGCTCATCGACCTGCTCTTCCAGCTCGTCGAAGCTCTCTTCCACCCGGCCTAACTGGTCCAGAAGCTGCTCCAGAAGGATCGGATGATCCACTTGCGCGTAATCTGGGGGAAGCGGCTCCAGCGCACCTTGGGCGTTACCGATGCGCTCGCTCACCTCCGCGGTCAGGTCGCTGGCCGTCTTGTAGCGGTCTTTGAGCTGCCGGTAGGCGTGGAGGATGTGCCCGTCGACCTCCAGGAAGGGGCGCGCATGACCACTCCTCAAGTCCACGCCCACTTCCCGCGCAAGCAAATCCAGCCGCTCCGCGGCCTTATCGAGCTTGAGCGCCCGCAGGAAATGACGCAGCGTCTCGGTGCCGGCGCTGTCCTCCTCCTTCTGGGTGTCGGTGTCGGTCGCATTTTCCAGGGCGCCCTGGAGGATGTTGCGAATGGTTTCCAGCGAGAGCGTGAACAGGCGCCGCGGGAAGGGCGGATCGGCGTCGGGGTCCGCCTCGATCTCTGCAATCCGACGGTTCACCTGGTCGGAAATAGTCCCGCCGGCACTCACGACCCGCTCGGCGAACAACCGGGCCTGCTCGACGCGCTCATAGAGTGACCGGGAGGGATCATCCAATCCCAATGTACGCACGTTGTCGATGCCGATCTTGGGCGTTTCTTGGGGCCTGACGCGATCGATCGACGCCAACATCTCCAGGCGCGCCCGCACGACTGAGGGCAACCGCTGGCACAGCGTGTCGTTCTTCGCGACCTCGGTCAGCGCCTCCTCTTCGGTCGTCAGGGTGTCCATAAGCTCGTGTGCCCGCGCCAGATACTCCAGCGCCTCGACCGTCTGGACCCCCGGAACCGCCGCCCCCTTGGGCGCGAATTTACCCGGAATCTGATCGCTCCCGAAGACCCGATCGAGCACCTTCACCGTTTCCCGATAGCCGTCCGGCGCCGGGCCATCGAGCCAGTTTTCCGCCTCCTGGAGTCGGTTCGCCAGCTCCGGGCGCCCGACCTTAATCCAGTGGGGCGTTCTGGCGCTGTCGTCCTGCGGCTTCAACAGATGAAGGCTCGCGCACCACCACATCCAATCCTCGAAGACCCCTTTGGTCGAGAGCCCGGTGACCGTCGCGAGATGCCCCCAATACCATTCGGCGCGGGCCTTCTCCAGAGTCCAGGAGCGCGGCTTGCTCGGATCGGCCATCCAGGTCAAAAATGCAGGGAATCGCGCCTGGGCCTGCCCGGGCTGATCGAGATCGATAAAAAGACCCGCGTGCTCGTCCTTGCCGAACCCCTGCCCGAGCTGCTGATCGCTCAAGGTCAGACGCGCGAACAGCCCCGCCAGAGACTCCGCATCGATACCGTGCTCCGGGGTGATTGCATGTAGCCCGCAGAGCTTGGGCTGCTCGATGGCAAACAGCTTCCAAGCCTTGAACAACAGATCCCGATCTTCTGAGTTGAGCTTACCGCCAGGGCGCAGCGGCCAGGCGATCAACCCTCGTCGGTCCAGTTCGCGGCGCCAGCGATGGATGGCCTGGTAGGCGAATTCCCGAATGGCGTTGAGACGGGCCTTAAACCTGCTGGTAAAGGTCTCATCCTTGATCTCCAGACCCGCCGCCTGCTCGGGCAGCAGACCGATGCGCTCCATGACGTCCAGCTCGGAGCTGTTCAGGTAATAGAGCAGAATGTCGCTTTTACCCCGAGTCGAAGGGTCATCGAAGCCGCCCTTCTCGTAGTACTCCAGGACCCCCAGCGACCCCGTGAACGCCATGACCGGCAGTCGCCCCGACTCCGCACCAATCCTCCGCACCAGGGCATGCAGGCTCACGAGTTCAGCGTTGCTGCCGACCCAGGCAAACCAGGCCTGGCCGTCCGGATGCAGCTTGAGTCCATCGCAGAACAGCAGCCGGCCCTTGCCACCACGGCCGCGTCCACGCTGGGCTTGTTGGATGGTCAGACCCTCCCGGTTAGGAAAGGCTGGCTCCGAATATTGCCAATTGCGATCCAGAAGTCGGAACAAACCCGTCAGCCGGGTGCGCGCCCGCAATTCGCGGTCCGTTCGGCAGGCGGACTCGAAGTCACGCATCGCCCCCGCATGGGCGTCAGCCAGGCCCGGGTCGCGAAAGATCATGGAGTTGTGCTGCTGCCTGCGGTAGCGCAGATCAAGACGTAACAGCATCGCCACGCTCGGGCCTATGTGGGTCGCCTCCTCGGGCGGCAATTCCCGTTCGGCACCCACCAGCTTCTGCCACAGCGCATCGGCGGCAAACTCCGCTGCCGGATGGTTGTAGATGAGGCCAACCAGGTGCTTGAATTCGACCAAGGCAAGCGGGATCAACAAGGCGCGAGGGTCGGACTCCACGATCGCGAAGGTGCGCAGATTCGCCAGCAGGGCATTGAGGTTGAGCCCCTGCTCAACGCCGGGATAGACCCACTCGTCCTTATCGCGCTGAAACTTCGCCTCCTCCAGTGCGCGCCGGCAGTCGATCCGATCCCAGAGCACCCGGCGATAGCGGCTCGCAATTGGTTCGCTATATTCATTGCGATGCTCCAGAAGCTCCGGCATCCGCGGCGGGCAGCCCGTCAGGGCGATCGGTAACTGACCGAAGAGGAGCCGACGTGCCAGACCCAGAAGGGTTTGGTCCTTGGTATCGATGCCCTCGATGGCGTTGTAGTCCAGCACATGGCTCGCCACCCGCCCAGAGCTGTCCAGCACGGCCGCGATAACCTCCCCGGTCTCTGGGATCTCCTTTCCCGCTGCGAGGAACTGCCCCAGCACCGCATCGACATTGGCCATCACCACGTTGAACCAACCGAAGTTGGCGCCGCTCATAGCATAGGCGGCCTCCACAAGACCGGTGGGATAGTCGAAGGCCAGCCGCTTGGCAGACTTGAGTTCGATCACGTAATCGGAGACGTCCGCAAAGGCGTTCGACTCAAGTTCGGCCAGCTCAAAGCGCCGTGCGACCGACTGAATCTCGCGCAACTGCTGACCCAAAAGCGGCGAGCACAGGGCGACATAACGCAGCCAGGGCAACTTGGCCCGCGGATCCTCCTCCTTGATCGCCTTGCCGATCAACCGGATCGCCTGACCGTCCAGGTGATTCTCCTGATCCGCTTCCAGCCCGAAGGTGGCCGCTTCCGCGACGGTCTCCAGTTCGTCCAGTACGATCAAGACATAGCGAATGCCGAACTGTCCGAGATACGCATAGGCCGACTGGACCAGGGTGGTGGCAAGCACAGGATCACAGTACAAATCCTCATCGGAGTGTCGGGCCTCGACCTGCAACAGCTCCCCGAGCCGAGCCGGCTCGAACCCCTCCGGCTCCAGCCGCCGCAACGTCTGCGCCGCGATGCGGCTCTGGATGGAGCCGTCGAACGCCTTGGTCGCCAGCGGCAACAGCGCCTTGTAGAGCCCGAAGCTGAACCAGTTGTCCGAGCTTTGGTAGTCGCTCGCCAATTGCGAATAACGGATATAGAGCCCCAGGTATTCGTCGCGGCGTTGGGCGCTGTCAAACAGGCTCGCATCCGTCAACTGGCCCGTCTCATCACGCACATACCAGCCCCGGGAGCAATCGTTGATCTGGGCGATCAACTCGTATCCGAGTCGCGACTTACCCCGGCCCCACTCCCCTTCGACCGCGAAGACGTGGGCAAAGCGATCCTGGTCCTGGTCCACCGTCCGGACAAACGTCTTGTAGCGACGGAAAAAGCGGCTCTGACCCACCAATGGGTCCCGCGGTGGGTAATCGGAGACGCCGGTCGCGGCCCACCGGTGCTGCTCCAGCAGACCGGTCACGTAATCGGCCGTCAGATCCATTTCTTTCACCTCAGTCATGATGCAGTCCCCGCCGCGCGTAACGACCCTGAAAACGCGTTGTCAACCCGCCCCTGCCAGTCGAGTCGCCACAGCTGCGCCTGCTCACGGATGGCACTGCGCAGGGCGCGGGCGTTGCGTCCCAGGCTGCGGGTGCCACTGATCCGATAGCAGGCGTCCGAGAACCCAGGGCTTAATCCGTACTGGCCCTGCTGGCCCGAAAGGGCCTCGTGGAAGTGCCACACCCGACGGCGCAGCAGCTCGCCGATCAGCGGCGACAACAGTGCGTTCAGCGCTGCCTCGTCGGGCTCCCGGGGGAAGAATCGCATCCCGCGGCGGCGCAGCAGTCCGAGCACCAGCCCCCCGAGTGACCCGCACAGCACCTCCGCACCATCGGCACCCGCCACCAGCACCTGGACCTCGGACGGGTGATGGGGGCTTTGCCCCTGGGGCAGCTCCAGCAGCAATCCACCGCGCCCCTCTGCGGCCCAGGTCTCCTGGACATAGCCGATGACGGCGAGCAACAGCGGCCAGGGATTGGGAAGGACCCAGTTGCGTAACGCGTCCAGGGCCTCGCGATCGACAGCGCCAGGCCAGACACCCGACAGCAGCCATTGCGGGTCGGCGGCGCACCCGGCCGCATCCGGGAGGGCGAGGAGTCGCCCGGCACACCAGTTGTCGTCTACGCGCTCGCCCGTACCGTCGATCGTGGACAGCAGCGGCAGGGGTTCATCCCGCCAGGCGTCCAGCACACTGGCAGCGGCCATCGCCCGCACCAGGCCCGGCGTCGCGCGCGCCTGCTCAGCGGGCGCGCCCAGGAGCTCGCGCTCGATGACGACCGCGGGTGTCGGGGCCAACGACTGCTGCACCATCGCCGTCTCCACCCAGCCGGCCGCCCCCTTCAGTCGGGTCACCAGTTGTACCAGTGAACCTGGGTCGGACAACTCCGCGGCCTCCCGGCAACGCGCCGCCAGAATGCGCGCCCACGCCGAGCGTAGCACCCCATCCCGGGCCAAGATGGCGGCGATCGTCTCGTCGTCCGTCGAGAGTTGGTCACGGACAGCCAACAAACGCCGGCTCAGGACCCAACGGGCCCCGTCCCCCCCCGGATGCACCAGACCCGCGAGCAATGGATCAAGCCCTGGGTCGCCAGCCTGGCAGGTGCCGCACCTGAAAAGGGTTCGCAGCGGCTTGATATTTAGCGTCATCATCGGAACAGATCCGTCTGCCCGAACGCAACGATCAAACTCATAACCGCACTCCATCGCGTTGAATAGTGGCGATCAGGGCCGGGTTCGCGAATCGCTCCGGGTGACTCCACTCCTCATCCCACAGCGGCAACGGGTCCACCAGAATGCCGGTCTCCAACATCACATCAAAGGCGAGCCCCGCCATCACGACCGCGGTGTCGATGCGATTACCCGGCGGACCGTTCAACAGCACCGCGAGGTCCGCATCGCTGTCCCGCCCCGAATCCTTACGCGCCCGGCTGCCATACAGCACCGCGCCGGTTACGTCGTATCGCTCCCGGACTCGTTCGAGAAAGCGCCGGGCAGTACGTTCGGTTTCAGCGTTCATTCCAGTCTCCACAGTCGTGAGCGTCAAGTCCGCCGTCCCTCGTGCTCAATTTCCAGTTGGCAATCAGTGAACCCGCTCACCGAATCATGCCCTCTCTCAGAGGCAACAGCCGGATACGATGCCGACGGGGATCGATCGTGACCAAGGCGCCCGACTCGAGCATCGGCGCAGTGACATCAAGAGCCTCCAGCACCGCCGCCCCCAGGAATTTCGGCAATATGTGCTCGGCCCGAACCTGAATGACGCTCGGTGCCGTGGCATTCGTCAGAAACAGCAAAGACCCAAAATCCAGATCATGTGTCAATACGATATGGTCGTTTGTGCGCGCCCATTCCATTATGTCCGCGTCCTCCGCACGAATGTCACCGATCCGGCTCCAGTGGATGGCGGAATGACCGGCCGCGCTCAGAAATCGCTCCCAGATTTCCGGCATGTTCATGTCCAACACGACGTTCATGACGCCTTGAGCACCAGATCATATTCCTCGGCACGCCAGGTCGCGTAGGCCAGGGCGGCGTAGATATCCTCGCGTTCGAGGCTCGGATAAAGCTCCAGCACGCTGTCGACCGACTCTCCGCATGCGAGTAAACCGGTGATGGTACCGACGGTGATCCTGATCCCGCGAATGCATGGCTTGCCGCCCATGACACGGGGATCGATGGTGATTCGCTCAAGCTCCGGAAAATTCATCGCTGATCAGCCTCGCATTCAAACGCTAAAAATATTCGCCTTTCTCATTCCCGAGCGGAACCGGAGAAACGGTTCAGGCCGCCCGGCCCCGCCATTCCGTGACCTCCACGTTGGCGTGCTTGGCGCGCGCCGCGGCAATGACCGACTCCAGGGCTTCGGCCACGCTGTCGTCGAGCCACTCCTCGCCGCACTGGTCACAGACCGTTGCCGGCACATGCCGCACCACGACCACGCCGAAACCCAACTCGGCAGTAAAGGTGGTACGCCCCTGAGTACGAGAACCACCACAGAGTGGACAATTCGGCTGGTCAATCGTCATCGTGCGTCATCTCCTCCGTCGCGCGCTTCAACACGTCGTAGAGCTGATCCAGGTCCTGGAAGAGCGGCTCGCCGGTGCCATCGATCCCATCCGTCTTGAACCGTGCCAGGATGGCCCGGTCCAGGCTGTCGTCGCCCGCATCCAGTGCCTGCTGGGCCTCGATGAGCTGTGACTCAGTGAGCTGGCCGTCGATGAGGGATTCGACGAGGGCTTTCGCCACGGCAATCAGTCCTTTGGCCCAAGCCCTGCGCTGCTCGGATTCACGGACCTTCTCTCCGATATAGCGCTCGGCCGGCTCCTTGAGCTTGGGAACTCGCACCAAGGGCAGGTCTTCAAGATTCAGATGCTTTTGAACCGACCCCACCGAATATCGGAGCAATTCGGACTGGCCGCATGAGGACTGTAGATAGGCAAGGAGGTAGGCACTTCTTTGATCTGAGCGCGTCGCGATCCGTGCGGACGAGCCGTTAATATTCCCATATTCGATACCTGCTGGGACCCGACCAAGCACCCCAACCGATCCAGCGATCCCCAAGACGAGGTCACCGGGATAGACTCTGGACTTCTCATGTTCTTTTTCAAAATCACGGGTGATGCGTGGCGCCGTCACCAAATTGGCAACACCATCTGCGATGTCCGCCGGTCGAAACATGGGGATATCGGCCCCGGCGACGTCAAGGGCGTCCGCCACCCCTCGAATGCTATTGTTGATCGGTTTGGATACCAGATCGCCCAGTCCCGTGATATCGAGCGGTGATCTATTTAGCTTTCGACTGCTTTCCAAATAGTGAGGCGCATAGGTTTCGGCATTCATTCGAGACAGTAGGTCAGTCGCCGTCACACGGATGGCGAACGTCTTTAGGCGGGGGCCGTCACCATTGCCGATGTCATAGCTGCGAACGCCTTCCAAGACGGCGCGATCGAGACTGTCGTCCCCCGCCTCTAGAGCCTGCTGAGCCGCGACGAGTTGTGACTCGCGTAGATCACCAGCGACGAGTAAGTCGACAAGGGCATTTGCAGAGACAGCCAGACTGTTCGCGCAATCGGTCATCCGTTCGGCTTGGCGGACCTTATTGCCGATATATTTTTGCGCGACGTTATGCGGTAAAGGCGCAGGCAAGTCACGTAGATCCTCTAAGTTCACACCTGGCTGAACCGTGCCGGATACAAAGCGCTGGAATAGCGCTTCACCGTAATACGAGTTCAAGTATGTAAGGAGAAATCTACTATCCGCTGGACCGTTCCTTCTTGCCGGAAGAACCGCACTATGCTGGCCGATAACCGCCTTAGCACCGTCCAAGAACACCGCAGCGTTGCCCACATAGCCACCTATTGCGACTACGATGTCTTCTGGCTCCAGTTTGCAGCGCCGGTTCTCCTGGAATTGTTCAAGTGAAATTGATGCGGCGTTAGCAGCATCGACTACCCAATCCTTGCAGTCTTGGAGACGAATGAGCTTGTATTCCGAATCCTGCCAGTCTGGACCACGCACCCCATTCGTAATACGCCTGCCCGGATCAACCAATTCGTCCAGTGTTCGGCTCTCGAATGCGTCGGTAATCCGCTTAGATATCGCCATCAAACGTGGATTGTAGAAGGAGCTATCCAATCGATGGCCCAAGTCTCCGACATGTACTCGTGATATAAACAAGTGGGCGCGCCCCGATTAGATATTTGATTTCCTGAACTCTTGTCGCCTCGGTCACGCCCTCATCCCCATCGCTTGTGGCGGAATGAAGATCGGCGCCTTCCGAATGCTTCGGCTCGTCTCCGGTTCAAGCTAACGTCCGACATGGTCCACTCCGAGTTCATCACCCGGCATAGGCACAACATCAGGTACCTTTGCCAGCACCTCGCGGTACCGGTCGAAATCCGCCCGCCGCGCCCGCTCGATCAGCAGTTCCTCGGTTTGCAGCGCGGAAAGCTTTTCCGCGATAGCCAGCGCGAGCAACTGATCCAGGGTGGTGCCGTCGCGTTCCGCGGCCTTGCGGGCAGCGTCAAGCAGCGAATCGGGTAGAGTGAAAGCATATTGCGTCATATACGCTGCCTCAAGGTGTCGAGAAAATGCGCAGGCCGGTAGACGGAAAGACCGAACTTCCGCGCCGCCGGATCGAAATCCCTCAGGTTGTAAGTGACGATGCCGTTGGCGCGCCCGTTGATCGCTGTCTCCAATACCATCTCATCGTCGTTATCAGAAAGTTGAGGACGCCAGAGGTAGTAAAGGCGCACCGGATCGCAACAGGCTATCCAGACATCCAACAGTGCATCGATGTCCCCGGGTGAAATGCCATGTGCCGATATCTGCTGGTCGCGCTTCAATACCGCCTCATATTCCAGCACCAGCGGCACCGAGAGGAGCGGCAAGAACCGCCGCTCGGGAAGCATGGAAAGGATCTGAAACCCCGCTCCGTTGCGACTGCGAAGGCCGGCGACCAGTACGTTGGTGTCGAGCACGACACGCATCACCATCACTCACCCCTCCGATACGCCCCGACGATCTTATCCAGATCATTCGCCACCCCCGCCGAGTAGTCCTCGACATTGTTCTTGACCAAATAGCCCAATGTATCCGCCACCGCCATAAAGACATCGGTCTGCTGCTCAGGCAGAAAGCGGTTGGGATCATCCTTGGCCGCCCGGCGCTTCTGCAGATAAAGGATCGAGGTCTTGGCCCCGGTGCCGGAGAGCTTGAAGGTATCGGCCGGCAGCGAGATCACCGCCTTGACGATGGCCTTGCCGCCCACGAAGTCACCAGTCTCTTCGTCCTTGCGGCCCATGATGTACTCGCGCACATAGCGGTCGCCCGAGTTGCAGAGGATGCCGTCCGGCAGGACGATGAGGAGCCGGCCGCCGGGCTTGAGCAACTGGAGACAGCGGTCGATGAAGAGCACGGCGGGGTCGATGGAGCCACCCTTGACCTGCTTCCAATTGCCCTTGTTGTCCGGTTTGCTGCCTAGGGCCAGACCGCCGGTGCTGGGATGCAGTTCATAGCGGGGCTTCTTGCCGGTGGAGCAATTGCGCAGGTCGGTGCGGTAGCCGGCCCAGATCGGGTTTCCGTCGGCATCCTGGTACAGGTCGCCGGTGTCCACCCATTCCATGCGTGCATAGTCATAATAGGCGTTGTAATCGGCAACCACCAGCTCGGCAGGCCGGAAGCCGCCCAGGATCTGCTCCATTTGTGTCTCGTAGTTCTCCTTGGATGCCTGCCCCTGCCGGTCCGCGCGGAACTTGGGGGTGCCGAAGGGCGGATTGGTGCAGATCAGGCTGATGCTGTTGGGCTTGAGCGCGCGGGAACTGAGCGAATTCTCAGTGTAGAAGATCTTGGCCTTGGTGGCGCCCTGGAGTGCCATGTTGACCCGGGCCAGCATGACCATGCGCGGCGCCGAGTCGGCGCCGATGAATCCCTGCTCGACGGTGTGCTGGAAGAGTTGCTCCTTCTCGCTGTCGGCGAGCGGGAGTTCCTGCTGGATCAGCGCCCGCAGGCGGCTCAAGGCCACCGAGCCGAAGCCGTAGCTGCCGCAGGTCGGGTCGCAGAAGCGGAAGGCGCCGGCCACCAGTTCCTGGATCGCCTCCTGATCCTGGGCGATGTCGTGGAAGGCGATGTCCAGCATGGCCTGCTTGACCGGGTTAGGTGTGAGATAGACCCCAAGCCCACCCTTGGACTCGAAGTTGGCCCGCAGGAAAACATCGAAGACCCGTCCCAGTACGTCGCCGGAGACATCGGCCAGGGTGCCGGCCGCCTTCAGGACCTTGCCCTCGTTGTCCGTCACCGGACCCAGGTCCTGCATGGCATTCAGCAGAAAGATGTAGTTCCTCGGCTGGGCGAGACGCAGGAAGGTCTTGTCGTCGAAGATGGGACTCGCGATGCCGTCGTCGGCCGTGACCACATAGTCCGGGTGGCCCTTGAACTGGTCGAAGGCGGCCTGAATGCGAGTCACGGCCTCGGCGCCATGGTCCTTGACGTACTGGGCGCTGAAGACCTCCCGGAAATTGAGTCGCTGACCCTGGTCGTCGAAGGTCAGCGCCGGGTCGTGATGGCAGCGGAAGGATTCCAGGAACAGGAGTTTGGCCACTTCCTCGATGATGTCGTTCTTGTCCGACACCCGGTCCTTGACGGTCTGGAAGACCTGCTCGTGGAAGGCGTCGAGCTGGTGCATGAGCTGGGTGTAGGTCTGCATGGACCACTTAAAGGTGGGATCCCGGCGCAGGCGGACATGGTCGCGGATGACCTCCAGGCTGGGAATCTCGTCCACACCATGGGTCCCCTCGGTGCCGTCGGCACCGAGCAGGGCGAAGCGCTGCTCGTTGGCCTCGTCCTTCAGGTGGGCGAAGACGGGCCACTCGTCACCGGACAAGTCGGTCAGTCTGGTCAGTAGGCCGATCGTCAGTTCGTCCAGGCGGGCCGGCTCAGAAAGCTCCCAGTGGCCGGGCTCCAGGGCCACGAGCAGGATCTTCGGGGTCGCGTTGCCCTGGACCTCACCCCACACCAGGCCGGCGGCGAGAAAGTCGTGCCCGGTTTCCAGTAACTGATCGGAAGCGAAGTCCGAGTAGCCGCTGCGTAGCTGCTGATAGCGGGTGTCGAGGGTCTTATCCATCGTTGACATGCTGCTCTAATTCCTGTTCGGACTCGTTTCTTGCGAATAGATGGAGTTAATGGATCAACCCGATCAGGGGACCCGTCAGCCGGAGCCGCGGGTGTGCCTGGACGGCGGCACGGATCATGGGTTCAGTCGCCACCAGGCCAGGGGGCAGCTTGGTGCGCACCAGGGCCAGCGGGGCGGGCTTTCCCAGCGCCGTCAGAACCTCGACGAGGACGTCGCCCAAGTCGCCGCCCAGGCCACCATTGGGGGAGGCACCGCTCCAGGCTGAAGACCTGGCCGTCTCGCCGATCGAACGCCGGTAGGTCGGATTGTCCGTCTCGGCATCCCGCGCTTTGATGTCCGGCAGGCTGAGCAGCCAGAGGCGTAACTGAGCCCGGTTCCAGGCGAGCCCCTGCCAGAGCAGTGGCCGGTCGTTCCAGAGATCGTCCAGGGTCCGCTCGCCGACGCTTAAGTCGGCACGCACCCGTGATAGCTCGTCCATGGCGCTCATTCGATCGGCTCCCTTTGCCCCACGTGATCGTCCGGGTGGATGTCCCGGTACAGCCGGCCGAGTTCGTCCAGCATCCCCCGCATCTGGCGTCTGGCGTCCCGTCGCTTGGCCAAGACATCTGCCAGGCGGTGGTGCCAGTCTGCGGCCATCCGTTCCTCGGGCACCGGCAGGACGACCCGCCCGACCAGACCCGGCTGGACGAAACGCTGCCCCGCGCCGGTCGCCAGACGCACCCATTGGGACTGTACCAAGGGCGATTCCATGAGCAGGGCGTAGGCCCCCTGGTGACGGTGGAAGCAGAGGGTGACCAGTTGCTCGCTCGGCAGGACACACGCATCGGTCGGTCGGTCGACGAAGGCGACCTTGGGGTCGACGGCAAAGGTGGAGACCAGCACGTCGAAGCGGGCGACGGCGCGCGTCTGGCTGCGCCAGGCCATCGCGTCCCACGCGGGGAGACACTCGTCGTAGCCGAACTGCCGGTCCAGGTCGCCGATGCGCAGTACGCGGCACACCGCGGGATCACCCGCCTTGGGCGCGCGGGGGGAAACTTGCGCAAGGGCGCCAATCGGTACTCCGACCCCGGACTCGACCATGGCGCGGGCGGCGCGGCGCTGTTCGCAAAGCGCCATGTTAAGCTGATCCTCCAGGTCCGGGGGACTGAACCAGGCCCAGCGCGCACCCTCCGGTGGTGAGTCCATCGAAGGGTAGAGATCGGGCACCAGGTCGGCGGTCCATTCCGCCACCTCCTGCCTCAAGCGGTAGATCTGCTCAAGGCCCTGGGTGTCCCGATCAAGGGCCTGAAACCAGTCCCGCGCCAGAGGGTCCATGCCCTCGGGCTGGGGCGCCAGGGGCATCTCGGTCATGCGGCGCAGCCCCACCCGCACCAGGGCGCCGATGGTAGGCTCGCTCTCCAGGTACTCACGGTAATGGGGCTGGTTCAGGCAGTAAGCGGCCCATAAAGCCAGCGCGGGCGCCAGGCCGCGCACGATGCCGAGATTGCCATCGACCGGGTGACGGCGATGGCGCTCACCGACCAGCGCAGCAGCCACGCTGCCGACCCGACGCACCAGGACATCCCCTGGCTGTACGCAGAACGCCTCGTCCGCGACCAGCGGGGGCAGCCAGTGCTCGACCTCGGTGCGCAGGTCCATGGGCTCGATGTGGCGCAGCCGATAGACAGGGGCACGCTCGATGCGCGGGTCGTAGCCGCTCGACACCGGGTTGCTGCTGACTCGCCACCCGTCCAGGCAGCGCCCAAGCGGCGCCCAAGCACCTGCGTGCCGGCCGAGCCAGGCGGCGCGGGAAAGGTGGTAGTCCGGTCGCCAGTCTCCGGCAAGCATCAGTTGCTCCGCTGCTATCCAATCTGCCTTCAATACCCTTCTACCTTACATGCTCAACGTGAAAGGTATGTACAGGTCTTGATGCATACCTCGCCTTAAGTTGTCCTGATCGTCAACTTGACTTGTATCTTAGTCTTACTTCTGCAGCACATCAACTAACAGCTTATGCGAGTCTAGACGCGTATTTTTATTTTCCTCTTGAGAAACGCAAGAAATGCGTTTATGATCCCTCTGGCGCGGAAAAGTCTCCCGCGCGAGTTTGGACGCGTAATATTTTTTGGGGGGTGCGGTGATGGAGATTCTTGCCGGGTTGGGCTTCGATGGTCGCCCTCCAAACCACAGGCCCCCGAGGCTCGGCGTGGCGGTGGTCGGCGCCGATGGCCTGTTGCAACTGCTGGAATTTTGGGCCGGCTTGGCGTCTTCGATCCCGGTCCTCCGGTGACTGCTCCTTCTCATAACACAAAGAAAAAGAGAAAATATATGGAAAGTCCCTTTCAGACCCGCCAACCAAATGTCGGAAGCAACCCGAGTATCCGTACACCACAGCGCGAGACGTACAGAGCCCTACTTGACTATGCGAGTAACCCGGCGGAAACGGAGCGCGAAGTTGGTATCGTGCTTCCGGTAGGTTGTGGCAAGTCGGGCTGCATTACGCTTGCACCTTTTGCTTTCCGCTCAGAGCGCGCTCTTGTAGTCGCGCCAGGTCTTCGTATAGCAGGTCAATTAGCTGCTGACTTTAATCCTAGCAATCCTGAGATGTTTTACCAAAAGTGTCAGGTGCTAACCGGAGGACCATACCCGGAACCCGTAGAGATTCGCGGTACCACAACAAACCGTGCGGATATGGACGAAGCGCATGTCGTTATCACAAACATTCAGCAACTTCAGGGTGATGCCAATCGGTGGTTGCAAACGCTGCCATCTCACTACTTCGACCTAATCTTGTTTGATGAGGGACATCATAGCGTCGCGGAAAGTTGGGAAACACTGAAGGCGCGCTTCCCAAATGCGCGGATCGTTAATTTCAGCGCGACACCACTGCGTGCAGATGGCCAAACTATGGCCGGTCGCGTACTTTATTCTTATCCGATTTTTCGTGCAATTCAGGAAGGCTTCGTCAAAAGACTTAAAGCGGTGCAGCTTAATCCGCGTACGTTGCGCTACGTTCGGCGAGAGGATGCACAGGAAATCGAAGTCAGTCTTGACGAAGTGCGACGACTCGGCGAAACAGAGGCGGATTTTCGGCGCAGCATCGTCACGTCGACTGAAACGCTGAACACCATCGTTGACGCGTCAATACGTGAACTCACCCGCCTCCGCTCAGAAACCGGCGAACGAAGACTTAAGATTATCGCGTCCGCTCTCAACTTTGAGCATTGCCGTCAGATTGTCGAGGCGTTCACTGCGCGGGGGTTAAGGGCGGGTTACGTTCATTCTCGCGAGGATGGCGCAGCAAATAATCGTATCATGGAAAGGCTCGACAACAACGAGCTTGATGTCATCGTTCAAGTGCGGAAATTAGGGGAGGGCTTCGATCATCCCTTCCTAGCTGTTGCGGCAGTGTTAAACATCTTCAGCAACCTGTCGCCTTTCGTGCAATTCGTGGGCCGTATCATGCGTGTAATCGAACAGAACGCGCCGGGGCACGTAGCAAATCAAGGGGTCGTCGTCTTCCACGCTGGAGCGAATATCGCGCGGCGATGGGGTGACTTTCAGCAATATAGCGAAGCAGACCAAGCCTATTTCGATCAACTTCTTCCGCTAGAAGGCCTAGACCCTGCCAACCCGCAGGGCGATCGCGAGATTACGCCTGTTCAGCGGCATGGCGATGAGATGGAAGTGCGGGCTCAGTCTGAAATTCAACTCGAGGAAATTCATCTACTGGAAGAGGACGCGGCAGCGGCAATTCGGCTTCTGCAAGAGCGCGGAATCATCTCCGGAGACTTCGATCCCGCTAGAGAAACGCTGCAACCAATACCGACGACACGGGTAGCACAACGGCAAGCGTTGCGTAGTGGCCTTGATATGCGCGTGCGTAACGAATCGGCACGTATTTTAAATCAGCGCGGCATCAATCCTGCTGGTCGTGAACTTGACAGGCGACGGAGTGATCGCGACAACCTGATTGTTCTGAAGTCAGCAATTGATCGACAGGTAAATGCCGTTGTTGGGCGTACCAATGGACAACGACATGAGTTCACGCGAGCCGAGCTAGATCAGATTGATGAAGAATTCGAGAATATCTTGGCCGCCGCCGTGCAGGAGGTATTTAATGGCGATTAAGTCTCTCGTTGTTCAGGTTGCAGTAGATACTGCTGGCAAGGCGCACAACTGCCAGGCGAACGCCAAGCATCGAATAGAAAAGGGTGACGTGCGCTTGAAAGTACGAAACAGACGGAGCTGGGATCACTACTGCCGCGCCTGTGCTGAAAACATCATTGCACGCGACATAGAAAAGTTGAGTGCCTTGCAGAATCTAGAACCGAGGGTAAACGACTAAATCTAAATGGCATTTGATACCAACCTGAGGTGGAAACTCAAATCCCAATCTTCTCTACCTCGTCAAGCGTCATGGCGTCGCGGCGGCGGTTGTAAAGCTAGGTTCAACCTAGCTCCCCCTCTGCACCAGAAACCCCGGCGGTCGAACTCGCGCGAGTCGGGTGGCTCCAAGGCATCGCAGGCCCTGCTTACACCGCCACATCCCCATCTGACCATCCGCTGACAGCCCCACTCAGGCTTTGTCTAACAGCCCTCCCTTACGCTGTGCCCAAGGTCGCGATCAACCGCGCCCTGATCACGCCAAGACAGCGTCAGGAGACCAACCATGCACACCTACCCGATCCACTCGCGCGACTCACGTACCACCCAGCAGTCCCGGACCGCGCGGCCGTCAAAGCCGGCGTCGCGCGACAGCATTGCGCAAGACCTGGCGGTCGCCGACAGGATCGCCCGCGCCTTCAACGAGAACGCCTCGCAGCTCTATCGCGGTATTTGATCGTCCGGCTGGACTCGGCCAGTTCCCCCACTGCGCCCGGAGTCGGCGCCCTCACTTGGGCACAGTTCCCCCCACTGTGCCAGAGTCAGCGCCCCGACTCCGGCCAGTCTCTGCCGTCCGCCGTGGCGGGCAAGCCTCAGCCCATGCACTCTGCGTTGCTGACCGGAGCCCTCTGAAGCATCACGTTTTCAGGTAACGGCGGGGCCTTCGCTGGACGCAACACCGTCGACACCGGCCGGCGCCTGCCCACCCAAGGCATCCATCCGCGCCTTGAGCTTCTGCCCGGGCCGGAAGGTCACGACCCGACGGGCCGTGATCGGAATCTCCTCTCCAGTCTTCGGATTGCGCCCCGGGCGCTCTTTCTTCTCGCGCAGCTCGAAGTTGCCGAATCCGGACAACTTCACCTCCTCGCCGCGCTCCAGGGTCTTGCGGATTTCCTCGAAAAATCCGTCGACAAGGTCTTTGGCCTCACTCTTGTTGAGCCCAAGCTCCTCGAACAGGTGCTCTGCTATGTCGGCTTTGGTCAAGGCCATCCTGTTACTCCGGTCGTGTGAAAAAAGCGGTATGCTGGCCCCGAGCCATAGTCAGGGCATAGATTTCACAAAAGGCCATCAGCGCAAGAAACGCCCCTTTTTCGATATGTGATCGAATGAAAAGACATGAGCATTTGGCGCTCGGTTGCATCTGCCCACCAATCGACCGAAAAACTCCAACCTTCCCGATTCGTAACTGTTCAGGTACCCCTTGCCAGACAGCCGTCTAGGCGTGTACTTTGGTG
>CAILVI010000415.1 GCA_903837595.1 uncultured Thiodictyon sp. | reverse complement strand
CGTGGCGGGCCAGCCGGACACCGCCATGGCGCGGCTGGCCATCGGCAGCGCGGACATCCACTACCGGCGCATCCCCTCCTTCATCAAGGCCTATTACACCTTCAAGAAGCTCGATGAGTTTGGCGATTCGCTCGCCAAGACCGGCAAGCTGCATCGGCGCAAGGGCGAGGAGCTGGACCCGGGCGAGGTGCTGCAGTTACTGGAGCCGTTGCATAAGGACGAGCGCGCCAGGTTCTTTGGCGCACGGATCTATGCGCTGGTGCAGGACTCCGCGGGGAATACGCAGACGGATATCGACCCCGAGCTGCGGGCCGTGCTGGATCTGAAGCTCACTGAATTCGACACCTATGTGGAGATGCTGGTGGCGCTGCGCGGAAAGTACCACCGCACCTACCTCATCCAATGCATCGACTCGCTGTTGATGAAGAACCGTCCCGGTGCGCTGATCGCACAGGGCCGCAGCAAGGGCGCGCCGCGGCGGTTCATCTTCGACAGCCGGCTCATCGAGGTGCTGCTCCAGCTCGCCGTGCTCCGCCAGGATACGCCCACCGGGGCCTTCTATACCGGGGAGCTGCGCATCGAAGCCCTGCTCACCTGGCTGCGCGAGCGCTATGGGCTGCACATCGACCGCCTGCCGCGCGGCGATGGCTTCGGGGCGCCGAGCATCGAGGACCGCGCGGCCCTGCGCCAGAACACCTCGGCCTTCACCGCCCGCCTGCGCGAAGTGGGTTTTTATCGCGACCTGTCGGACGCCTATGTCTCCCAGACGGTCACGCCGCGCTATCGGATCGACCCGCCGCCGGGCGGCCACGAGGGGACGCCATGAGCCAGGGACTCCGCACCATACAGCCGCACGACCTCGCCGCTGAGCTTGAAACCGAGCTGTTCCCGCGGCTCGCCGAGCGTCTGCGCGCGCGGGGCCGCGGCCATTGCATGCGGCTCACCGACCTGGACCGCGACCTCATGGTGCGGCTGTGCGGGCGGCTGCGCGCCGAGGTGCCCGAGGCGACGGTGGTCATCCTGGGCAACGGACATAGCACCACGCCGCCCCTGTTGACTGTCACCTCCACCAAGCTCGTGGAACTGCGCAACCCGCTGCCGGACGGGACCCTGCGTCAACAGCTGCTCGTGTTCATCCCCAATGACTTGCGCGCCGCCGCCGAGGACAGCTTCGGCGTCGCCACCTTCGAGGACGTGCCGGTGGGCGATGTCTACGCGCGGCTGCGGGTCCGACTACTGGAGGATTTGCCGGGGGCGGTCCGTGGGGCCCTGGCCGAGGGCCTGCGACGACTCGAGGGCGAGGCGGCATGGCCATTCGCCGATCCGTTGGCGATTGTGCGGTTCCTGTTGAGTGCCAAGTTGAACGGTGGCGACCCGGATGCCATCGGTGCCGGGCTGTTCGAGCTGGCCTTGATCCCCGACTTCGAGCTGTTCAACGACGCCACCAAGGCACCGGCGCGGATCGCACGCAACCGCGACAGCGTACGGGCGCTGACCTGGTCTGCGCGCTCCGAACGCGGCCGGGTGCTCGGGCTTGGGCTGAAGAAGGGGGCCTTCCAGGCGCAGCTCGGCGAGTTCCTGGTCGATGCCGGCGTTGAGGACCCCCGCGAGTGGACGCGGCGCATCGTGCTCGATCGCGCCTGCTGGAAGTTCGCCTTCCACCAATGGGAGTTCGAGGAGAGCAAAGACGACCATGAGTCGGTCTTCATCGGCAACGTCTGCGCTGACCTGCCGCTGGTCGGTGACGGGCCCGGCGAGGCGAAGCTCCAGGCGCTCAAGGCCGACGAGAAGGTGCTGGTCGTCGGCAAGGGCGGCTTGAGAAAGTTCAATGTCGGCTTCCAGGTGGACCCACACCCAGGCCGGGTCCAAGGGCTGGCGAAGTTCGTGGCCCAGGTGATCTCCAAAGAGACCGGACCGGTTGGGCTGGTGCGCAGCCGCAAGCCCTGGTCGGCAAACCGTCTCACGGCGACGATCGACATCAACAACATCCACAAGGTCGACTGGGAAGAGGGATGGCACTTCGTGCGTATCCTGGCCCAGACCGAGGATGGCGATCTCATCCCGCTGGTGGATGAGACCGGCCATCCGCTGCCCTGGGCGCTGGACGACGAGGATGCGGCCGTGCCGCGTTCCAATGAAAGCGACCTCTTCTATGTCGTCACCGAACTGGACGAACCGCCCCCGCCGCCGCAGCGCGCGGTGCAGAACGACCTGAGCCTCGAACACGCGCGCCTGCGTTTGCAGTTCAGCGCCGTCGCGGACGGGCGCGACCCCGGCAGCATCGCACCGCAAGGCGCGCGCTGGGCGCAGCGGCGGCCCGGACAGTCAGCCGGCTGCGAAATGCTGGAGATCGGGTTCGGGCGGGACGGGACTGTCCATATTCCCATCTCCCGCGTGCTCAAGGGGATCGAGCAGGCGATCCTGGCGGCACCGACCGGGCCCATGGGCTGGCGCGTCTGCGTGCGGATGGGGCAGCCAGACCAGCCCACCGTCGAAGAGGCCCGCTGGCCCGCCATGGAGGAATGCCGGGAGTTCCTCGCCGCACGCCAAGACTGGTTTGGCGCCATCCGCGCCGGGGTCGCCGAGCTCGTGACCCAAGGCGCGGATTTTCTGACCCTGCGCCCGCTGGCCGTGGCCTATGCCGATGCCTACCAGCGCCTGATCGCGGCACTGCTGCGGCGGGCCGAGGCCGGCGACAGCGCGCAGCGGCAAACAGCGCTCGGCGACCTGTGGCACCTGCTGACCCTCGACACGGTGACGATCGCGGTCATCGATCACCGTGGGCGGGGGCGCGAGGCTGCGCTCGTGTCCCCAACACACCCCTTGCGTGTCCTCTGGTTCGCCGCGTGGGCGCAGACGGGCGCGCAGTGGCTCGCCGGTGCGCGCAACGGCCCCAGTGAGTTCGTGAGTGCCACCCGCGACGCCCTGCTACGCCAACTCGTGCCGGTGGGCTATCCGCCGGTGTTGGCGACGCCCGGTGGGCCGTCGGTCGGTGGTCGGCTCATGACCCCCATCGACAACCTCTCGCCACATTGGACGCTCTATGCGCCGGCCCATGAACCCGATCCGCGCGGTCTGCTCGGTGAGGTCTGCGCTGCCTTCGCACTTCCCGAGCCCGGCATCGGTGGCGCCGTCATCGATGGTGAGTTCCTGGCCACGCGGGTGCAGCGCTATCTCATCCAACATCCCTATATCAGCACGCTGACCATCAATGCCTTCAATCCGGGCCGCGCCGGCGTGCTCGCGGAGATGCTGCTCGCGCTGCAGCGCCAGGGGGTCTTCGCTGATATCCGGTATGACCTGCGCCTGTTTGTCCCGGATGCGCAGGCCCCCGGGGTCGGCGAGGGACTGGCCGAGTTGCTCGCGCCGTCCGGCAGTCTGACGGGGCCGCAGGCCGATGCGTTCGCCACGCCCAGCGGCGACCATCTTCATCCCAAGCTCGCACTCAGTGTACGCGGTACGGCGGACTTCCGCGCGGAACCGGACCGCTTTGCCGCGCATCTGTCGTTCCTGTTCGATCTCTTTCCCGCCGGGGAGGTGGGCGCGACCACGGCGTCGCTCCGGGAGTCGGCCGCCCCGGTGCATGGGCTCCTGCAGGACTATCACGTCGAGTACCAGGAGGACGACACGACCATCGCCTGGCGACGGACACCGCGCCATGGCAACGCCCGGCCCTTGGGCGGCTGCGAGGAATTGACGGACCTGCTTTCATCGCTCCCCGCGGTACTCTCCAATGCGATCTGCGCGGTGGCCACCGGTCAGGGGGGCCTTGGCCTGCGTCCCGTCATCGCCCTCACGCTGGATGCGGCCGAGCGGGCACTCTTGCACCAGGTCCACGAGGTCAGCGACTGGGTCCTGACCCTCGACCGCAATATGGGCATCGAGTTCTTCGACCATGGCGGCCGCCGCGATCGGCCCGATTATCTGATCGACCACTCCGGCGCTGTCGGCGCCTCGCTTGGCCACCGGCTCACGATCACCTCGCGCTCGGTCGCCGAGCTCGAGGCAATGCTGGTCCCCGTGCTGGCGGACTATGGCCTCGCGTCCGAGGGGCGTCACGCGGTGGCGGTCCTCGATCAGCTCCGCTCGTTGTCGGGCCGACTCGCGCTGAAGCTCATCTCGGCGCCGGCGCAGCGGGCGGAGGCCCTCGGGCTCGCACTCTCACGGCTCTACCTGGAACATCAGGGGGCATTCCAGAGCCAGATTGCGGTCCCGCTCGACGCCCATCTGGAGCTGTATCACTCGCTCAAGCAAGTGGCGGATGAACTCGGGAACGAGTTGAGCTTCAAGCGCTCCGATCTCGGCCTGTTCGACCTGAACGCGGCGGACCGGACCATCACCTGTCGGCTCGTGGAAGTGAAATGCTATACCGCGGTGGGCGACCTCGCCGCCTATGCGGCCCTCAAAGATCGGATTGCCGCCCAGATCGCCCAGAGTGAGGCCGTGCTGGGGCTGCACTTCGACCCGCACCGCGCCACGGCCGATCGGGCCGATCGGCTGATCAAGACACGCGAGTTGGTGGCGTTGCTGGAGTTCTATCTGGAGCGCGGCGTGCGCTACGGGATCATGGATGAGCCGGCCGCCGAGGAGGCGCGGTTCCTGCTTCGCACACTCGAGGACGGCTATCGCCTGGCCTTCACCCGCAGCGCGCTCGTGTTCGACTTCGAGAAGGAAGGGACCGCGGTGGATCACGAGCAAGGCATCGAGTTCCATCGGGTCGGTTCCAATCTGATCCGCGAGCTCATCGAGGCGGCTGCGCCGCCTCCCGAAGAACAGTCCGCCTCTGTGCAGGTACTCCCGCCCGAGGCGACGGCAGCACAGCGCAGCCACGCGCGGCTTGACCGGCGCCGCGCTCGTACACCGAGCATCCCAGCGCTCACGGCCGCCGCTTTCCTTGGCCCGAGTCGCGAGCGAACGGTGTCATGGGAGGCGTTCAGCACGTCCCGACGGGAGGACGACAGCAGTCCCGCGGTCACCGTTCCCGCCGTTCTCGAGATACCGGCCGTGAGTGAACCGGACGTACTCGTCGTGGAGCCGCCGGCACCTCAGTCTGTGCCAGCGGAGCCGTCCATAGCCGAACGGCCGGTACCACCGTCTACGCCCGCGAGTGGCCAGTCGGCCGCCACCCCCCAGGCGCATCCGCCGGCCCCGGTTGCCCAAACCCCGGGCGAGGCCGCGCAGGGCGGTGGGCCGGCCTATGACGTGATGCTTGGCGTCACCGGCGCTTCGCCGCAATATGGCATCCTTGGCGAGGCCTTAGGTCGGACCGTGGCACTCGATCTCAACCATACCCATACCATCAGTCTCTTCGGCGTCCAGGGCGGCGGCAAGAGCTACACCCTGGGGACAGTGGCTGAGATGGCGTCGCTGCCGATCGAGGGCATCAATCGTCTGCCGCAGCCGCTCGCGACCGTCATCTTCCACTACAGCCCGACCATGGACTATGCGCCGGAGTTCACCTCGATGGTCGCCGCGAACACCGACGCGGCGCAGGTCGCGCTGCTGCGCGAGCGTTACGGAGCGCAGCCGCGGGCGCTCTGCGATGTCTTGCTGCTGGTCCCGGCCGACAAGCTCGAGGAACGACGAGCCGAATACCCCGGCATCGAGGTCCGCCCGCTCCAGTTCGCCGCCGCCGAGCTCCAAGCCAGCCACTGGCGCTTCCTGATGGGGGCGGTGGGCAACCAGGCCACCTACATTCGCCAACTCAACCGGATCATGAAGCAGCTCCGGGACGACTTGACGCTCGCCGGGCTGCGCCAAGGCATCGACGATTCTCATATGCCGGACCATATCAAGGAGCTGGCACGCGGCCGGCTGGATCTCGCCGCGGAATTCATCGACGACAACACCCATCTGGGCGAGGTCATCCGCCCTGGCCGGCTCGTGATCGTCGATCTGCGCGACGAGTTCATGGAGAAGGACCAGGCACTCGGGCTGTTCGTGGTGTTGCTCCAGCTCTTTGCCGAGGTCACCTTCGAAGGCCGCAAATTCAACAAACTCGTGGTGTTCGACGAGGCCCACAAGTACATCGAGAGCCCTGACCTGGTGGCCGGTCTCGTCGCGGTCGTCCGCGAGATGCGGCATAAGGGCACCAGCATCATGGTGGCGAGTCAGGACCCGCCGTCGGTGCCGGTTCAGCTCATCGAACTCTCGACCCAGATCATCCTGCACAAGTTCAACTCGCCGGCATGGCTCAAGCACATCCAGAAGGCCAACGCCGCACTGGGCGGTCTGACGCCGGAGAAGATGGCCCACCTGCGCCCGGGCGAGGCCTTTGTGTGGTCGAGCAAGGCGACAGATGAGGCATTCTGCAAGGGCGCCATCAAGGTGCGCTGCCGGCCCCGCGCGACCCAACACGGTGGGGCAACGAAGACGGCGGTAACGGCCATGGCGCTCGAAAGATGAAAGAGGCGGGCGCCTTGGCCGTTACCCCACCCCGCCCTCCCCCAAAAGGGGAGGGCGAAGTGGAGCGCGCTCCCGGCGCGACTTTTAGCGCAACGGATTGAGATAGATCGCCCTATTTCCAGCACCCGACATGGTATGCCGGAGATAGGTTCTCCTATCTTGGGCACCCGGCATTATAGCTTGGTGCATATCCCGATGACTTCCGGACACTCGGCGTTGTATCTTTCCACATATCCCAATGATCTTCCGGCACCCGGCATCGTATCTTTTTACATATATCAATGATCTTCCGGCACCCGGCATCGTATCTTTTTGCATATATCAACGACTTTCCGGCACCCGGCATTGTATCTTTTTACATATATCAATGACTTTCCGGCACCCGACGCTGAGTGTCCAGGAACCGTCATTGTATGTCTCAACATTGATCGCCTTATCTCCGGCACTCTATGGTGTATCTTCAGACATGCATCGTTCTATCTCTGAAACTCTCTGTCGTATCTCCAAACATATATTGCCCTATCTCTGAAGCTCTCTGGCGTATCTCCAAACATATGTTGCCCTATCTCCGACGCTCTCTGGCGTATCGCCAAACATAGGTTGCCCTATCTCCGAAGCGCTCTGGCGTATTGCCAAACATATATTGCCTATCTCCGAAGCTCTCCGTTGATGTCCAGGCATGCATCGTCCTGTCTCGGGACATCTCCGTTAGTGTCCAGACATGCATCGCCCTATCTGCGGCGCGCGTCGTTGTGTGTTTTGACATCGTCGGCCTATCTCGCAATGCCAGCGACCGATGTCCACGCTGGATCATTTCATCGCGGACATCGGTCGCTTAGCGTTCCAAACAGGATCATCCGACCGCGGCTGCCACGCGTCGCTGCGACGTACAGCGCTCGGATCAAGTCCGGCCGGCCCCATCAAGCGGGGGCGGCAGCGGTCGTAGGGATCGAAGGGGCGGCCTTCTTGCCCTTGTGGGAAAAACGGCGACCAAGGTCGTTCAGGCTATCTTCCAAGGGTCGGACCGTGGAAAAAAGACTATCTGACGCAAAAATTGATCGAAGAACTAGGTCTTGCCATCGGCGGCAAAGACGGTCAGAATGCCGTTTTTGTGCAGTGCAGCAAACGGAGTGGCGCCCTCATGCGTGACCGTGACGGTTGCCCGCCGGTAGTCCCGTTTCCCGATCGCACCGCGGGGCCGTAAACAGGCCTTGGTCATCGTCCCGGCCAGCGGTGCTGCGTCCCCAACCGGAGGTCGAGGCGTCAGCCGGTGGCGGCCCCCGACAGACTCAAGGAAAATCAATCGGCTCTGAAGGCCTGACCGGCTAAAGCCTCGACCTCCAGTGGCCTGTTGAGCTTACCGAAATTAACCAAATCCACCTGGAGGGCGGGGGCGCGATCCCCCGCCTTCCTTCCAGGCTTTTGCCCCATGACACGAAAGGCTCGTGGCGATCTATGAACTACCAGGCGTGCGTGTGCAATTTCTGTGGTACCGGTTGCGGACAATTTCTCAAGACCGACGGCAAACGGGTCCTGGGCGTCGCCCCGATCGTCAACCACCCGGTCAGCAAGGGCAAACTCTGTGTCCGCGGCTGGCATGCCAACGAGCTGCTCAACACCAATGAGCGGATCACCACACCGCTGATCCGCGAGAACGGCCAGTTGCGGGAGGCAAGCCTCGAGGAGGCGATTGCGCTGGTGGTGCGGCGTCTGGGCGAGTTCAACGGTGCGGCCGACGCGGTCGGCCTGCTGGCGTCCGCGCGCTCATCCAACGAGGACGGCTTTGCGCTCAAGCGGCTGGCCCGCGAGGTCTTCAACACCCATCTGCTGGGCGTCGGGGCCGAGGCCGGACACCGCAACAGCATGGATGCGCTCCGCCACGCCTTCGGCGACCCCGGCGCGGTCGGCGACCTGACGCGGATCGACCAGGCCGATTACATCCTCATCGTCGGGACCGACATCGCCCGCCAGAACCCGGTCATCGGCGGCAACCTGCATGCCGCGCAGCGCCGCGGCGCGCGGGTGGTGAGCCTGAGCAGCTCCAGCACCCAGATGGCGAAGCTCTCGACCAAGCATTTCCAGCAGAACCCGGGCACCAAGGCACTGGTGCTGAACGCCCTGGCCAAGGCCCTGCACGCCCTGCGCACGGTCAATCACGTGCGCCATGCCGATATCGACCGGCTGCCGAACTACACCCAGTATGTGAATGCGTTGCGCACCATTTCTTCGGTGGCCTTGGAGGCCGCCAGCGGCATCCGCTACGAGGAGATCGAGGAGGAGGCGCAGATCCTGGACGCGGCGCGCTCGGTGGTCATCCTCTTCCCGTCCGGGATCTCCGGACTCGACAAGCGCACCATCGAGGCCATCTGCAATCTGGCCGTGCTCACCGACCGGATGGACGAGGCGCATTCGGCGCTGATCCCGGTGGCCGGCATCAGCAACCTGCAGGGGAGCTTCGACATGGGGCTGTCGGGCGAAATGGGGCACAGCGTGTTCGGTGCCCTGGCCGCGCCCGAGTCCCCGCTGCGCGCGCTGTTCGTCGTGGATCACGACGACGGCATCATCCGCGACCGCGAGCGCATCGCGGCGCTGGATTTCGTCGTCTATTGCGGGGCGTTCCGCAATCCATTCATGGAACTGGCCGACGTGATCCTGCCGCTGACCGCCTACAACGAGTCCGACGGCACCTACACCTGCGCCGACCGGCGCGTGCAGTTGACCCGCAAGAACACCGACACCCCCGGCGACGGCCTGCCGGGCTGGCAACTCTTCCAGGCCATCGCCGCACAGGCCGGGCAACCGGACTGGGGCTGGCGCGGCGCCTCCGAGGTCTTTCTGGCGATTGCCGACAGCATCCCGGCCTACCACGACCTCACGCACCATCGGCTGGCCAAGGGGTTCGGCTTGCACTGGGACCACACCGCCTTCCCGACGGCCGGCAAGATGCGGTTCCACGAGGTCCAGATCGATTACCCGAAGTCGCCGACCTGCGAGGAATTCCCCTTCGCACTGATGGTCGGCAAGGGCCGGCATTTCTGGCACCAGAACAACCTGATGCGCAAGACACTGATTCCGCGCCGCGAATACGACCAGACCCTGCTGCTCTATCCGCACGGCTATGTCGAGATCTGCCCGCAGGACGCCCAGAAGCTCAAGGTCAGGGACAAATGGATGGTGCAGCTCACCTCCAGCACCGGTACCAGTATGCGGATCGCGGTCAAGGTGTCACCGAATGTGCAACACGGGACGGCCTACATCCCCTATTTCATCAAGAACATGATCTCGGATTTCCTGATCCGGTATGACCACGCCTTTTCCGCCGGTGAAGAGAGCATCATCCCGGTTCGGATCGAAGAAAAGTGAGCGGAACGCTCGAGCCTATTGCCATGTATTTATTGACGACGCAAGAGATCAACGACCTCGCGCGGGAATTGCAGCAAACGCACGCGGTCTATGGACCTCAGGTGCATGCCCAGACCGGACAGGTTTTTTTCGATCTGCTGGAGGATACCGATCGACTCGATCTCGACGCGGCCATTCCGTCCATGCCGGTCAAGGAGATCCTGTTCCCGCAGATGGAGCGCATCCTCAAGTACAGCTATGACAGCCAGGCGCAAAGCGTCACCCTGGAAAAGCTGTATGGCGAAAGGCCCAAGGTACTCTTCGGTCTGCGTCCCTGCGATCTGGCCGGCATCGCGTGTCTGGACCGCTTTTTCCTCGGGCAGGAGTTCGTCGATGACGTCTATCTGGCGCATCGCCGGCAGAGTCTCCTCATCACCAATACCTGCACCCAGCCCTGGGACCAGTGCTTCTGCGTGTGCACCCACACGGGGCCGGCGGCCGATGAGGGCTTCGATCTGGATCTGACCCGGCTCGCCGACGGCTATCTGGTGCAGGTGGGCAGTGACAAGGGCCAGGCGCTGGCCAAGGCCCACGGTTGGAAGACGGCCGAGCGCGGGCGCTTGGCCGAGAAGACGGCGGTGGTCGACCGTTCGATCTCGCTCTTCCCGGAGTTGGCCAAGGACAACAAGGCCTGGATCTCGCGCGCCATGAATCGGATCACCACCGGCTTCGTCAAACACGAGGTCTGGGAGCACATCGGCGAGCAGTGCTTTGAATGCGGGGCCTGCTCCTTTGTCTGCCCGTCGTGCAGTTGCTTCAACATCGAGGACGTCACGGTCTGTGGAGAGGACTGCGAGCGCCTGCGCACCCGCGACTCCTGCTCCTTCTCGGGCTACACCCGCATGGCCGGCGACCACAATCCGCGCGCGCCGGTGGAGGACCGCCGCAACAAGCGCTTCTTCTGCAAGCTCTCCTATACCCAATCGAAGAAATATCTGCGACCCGGCTGCGTCGGCTGCGGTCGCTGTCAGGCGGTCTGCCCCGGCGATATCGGCCTGCCGAATGTCGTCCAATACATCCGTCGCGAAACCACGCAATAGTCCACGCCCATGACCCATCCACATCATCATCCCGAGGCGTGCCGCGAGACCGGTCTTTGTCCAATCGTCACCTTTCCGCAAGTCGTCACCATCGACGCGATCAAGGACGAGGCGCCGGAGGTCAAGACCTTCTATCTGTCCTTTCTCGAGGCGGAGGTCGCGCAGCAATTCCGGATCAAGTCGGGCCAGTTCATCATGTGCACGGTCTTCGGGGCCGGCGAGTTCGCCGTCTCGCTGCCGCCCAGCCCGGAAAATGACCGCTTGCACATCACGGTGCGCTGCGTCGGCAAGGTGACCCATGCACTACACGCCCTGCGCCCCGGCGATAAGCTGGGCGTGCGTGGCCCCTTCGGCAACGGCTTCCCGTTCGAGGCCATCAAGGGCAAGAACATCGTCTACGTGGCCGGCGGCATCGGCCTGATTCCGCTGCGCAGTTCCATTGTGCATGCACTGCAGCATCGCGAGGACTTCGGGCGGATCATCCTGCTCTATGGGGCCCGCAGCGCGGGCGACCTGCTCTACCAGCCCGACATCGAGGAATGGAAGAAAATCGACGGTTTTGAATCATTCATCACCATCGACCGCCCCGAACCCGGCTGGCAGGGTCAGGTGGGCTACGTGCCCAATCTGATCGAAAAGGCCCAGGTCCCGGTCGAGGACACCGTGGCCTTCGTGTGCGGGCCGCCGGTCATGTTCAACGCCGTCATCGCCCAACTGCTCAAGCGCGGCATGAGCGAGGACGACATCATCTCCACCCTGGAGCGGCAGATGAAATGCGGTATCGGCAAGTGCCAGCACTGCGCCATCGGCCGGACGCTGGTTTGCACCGACGGACCGGTCTATACCTATCACCAGATCAAGACGCTGGGCGAGGTCATATGACCGCGCTTGTCCAGGAATTGCGGCAAATCCTTGCGCAGCCGACCTGCATCGTCGGCGTCGGCAACCCCTTGCGCAATGACGATGCCGTCGGTGCGCTGATCGTCGAGCGTCTCGTACCAGAGATGGCCGCCGCCGCGCGCCACACCGTGATCAATGCCGAGGATGTCATCGAGAATTATTGCTTCAGCATCGCCGACAGCGCCGTGCGCAACGTCTTGATCATCGATGCCGTGCAGGGCCATGGCGCTGAACCCGGCTCAGTGGTGCTGGGCCGGCTGGAGGACCTGGAAGCGGCCGGCGGCGGCTATTCGACGCACAAACTCGCCTTGTCCACGACCGCCAGTGTGTTGCGGCACCACGGCAAGGCAGTCTGGCTGCTCGGTATCGTCGCTGCCGATACGGATTACGGGACAGCGGTCAGCCCGGACATTCTGACCAGCGCTGAAGCGGTCATCGACCTGATCAGACGCACAGCAACGGGTTCCATCCAGCGCCCTCGTGACACCGCTCCAGCGGTGTCACGCCTGTGTCAGGCGCTCTGCGCCCCGAATTCCGCGGCACCGATGATCAACGCCGACCTGGTCAGCGCGCACAGCAAAGAGTTCTAAATGATGGTTTTCACGATCTATGATGGTTTGTTCGCCGGGCTCCTGCTGCTCCTGGCCGCGGCGTTCATCACCCCGCTCTTCGCCGCCAAGCGCACGCTCGCCGGTAGCCTGAATTTCGCCTTCTGTCTGGCGGCTGGGGTCCTATTCGCATTGGTCAGCATCGCGGTGCTGAGCGGTGGCGCACCGGCTGAACCCTTCGTCCTGAAAGTGGGGGCACTCGCCATCCCCTTCCTGATCGACGGCTTCTCGGCGGTCTTTCTCGGGCTCATCGCCCTGATGTCCACCCTGACCGCCTTCTACTGCATCGGCTACATGGAGATGGAACACTACCGCCACTATGGTCTGGCCGACTTCCTGCGCAGTTTCCCGGTCTTCATTGCAGGCATGGCCGGCATCGTCACGGTGGATGATCTCAGCACCGGTTTCACCATCGCCTGGCAGATGATGACCGTCGCCTCCTTCTTCCTGATCCGCTTCGATCACCACGACCAGGCCATCACCCGCAGCGCCAACAAGTATCTGTTGCTGATGGAACTGGCCTGGGTGGCCATCATTGCCGCCGCGGCGTTGATCCCGCATGCTGGTCTGGGCACGCCGCTACATGCGCTCGCCGAGGGTCTCGGCAGTGCCGACACCGGCTTGCGCACCCTGAGCTATGGCCTGCTGCTGTTCGGCTTCGGCATGAAGGTCGGCATGTTCCCGCTCGGCCAGCTCTGGCTGCCAGATGCACACTCATCCGCGCCCTCCCCCATCAGCGCCCTGCTGTCCGGTGTGATGATCAAGACCGGCGTCTATGGCATCGTCCGCACCCTGTTCTGGATGGTCCCGGAGCCTGCCCAGCACCTTGAGGCCCGCCATCTCGGCCTGATCCTCGCCGGCTTTGGCGTGGTCACGCTATTCATCGGAACGGTGCAGGCGCTCAAGCAGAACGATGCCAAGCGCCTGCTCGCCTACTCGTCGATCGGCCAGATGGGCTATGTCCTGCTTGCCATCGGCACCGCCCATTGGTTCGTGCTGAGCGGCAATCCGCTGCTGCAATCGCTGGCCGTGCTGGCGCTGATCGGCGTGCTGTACCACACCACCAATCATGCGCTCTTCAAAGGACTGCTGTTTCTGAGTACCGGCAGCGTCCAGTACGCCACCGGCACCAAGGATCTGGACCAACTGGGTGGTCTGCTCAAGCTGATGCCGATCACGGCACTGGTCGCCGCCATCGCCTGTGTCAGTATTGCCGGCATTCCCGCCTTCAGCGGCTTCGCGAGCAAATGGGCCATCATCGCCAGTGGTCTGCTCGGCGGCAAGAGCGCCGGGGTCATTGTACTGTTCGGCGTCATCGCACTGATGACCAGCACCATTACGCTCGCCCTGACCGTAAAGTTCTACGGCATGATCTTCACCTCCGCCGGTGTTGAATGGAGCCACAAGGGCGGTGTGCGCGAGGTCGGACTCGTCATGCTGTTGCCCATGGCACTGATCGCGGCGATCTGTCTGGTCCAGGGGTTCTTTCCCGGGTTCTTCATCGAACTGTTCGTCCGGGTCTTCGCACATTCGGAAGGGTCATTGGTGCAGGCGCTGTTTGCCGATCCGGCGACCCAGGCCTCGCTCACGCACTCCTGGGCCGGTGTCGGCCTCACGCTCGGTGGACAGCCGGTCGCCTTCGTCATGCCGCTGGCGCTGCTCGCCATGCTCACCGTCGCCGGCCTCTTCGCCGCCTGGCTGCGGCGCGCCGGTGGGGCCGAACAGCGCCAGGCACCGGTTTGGCTCTGTGGTTACCAGACGCTCAACAGCGCCAACAGCTATACGAGCAGTCACATCTTCGCGGCCTTCAAGAACTTCATGTGGTGGACCGGCGGCAATGTGCCCCGCGCCTCAAAGGTTTGACCTACAAACAGCAGTTCTCACACGGAGACACAAAGGACTTAAGATGAGAAAAGAGCTTGAGGCACAACTGGCCGCGCAGCTGCGCGATGAAGTCGTCTGCGTCGAAAAGACCGACCAGCGGACCATCTTCATCGACGTGAAGCGCGAGGCCATCCGCCGGGCGGTGCGCATCGTCACCGAGGCCGGCGGCCGTTATATGTGCGGGGTCGGCTACGACAACATCGCCCGGGATGGCACCCTCGGCATGGTCCATACCTTTTCGATGGACCACAACGACCACTTCATCTGTGTCCGCACCAAGGCGCCTGCGATCGACCCGGTGATGGAGTCGATCACGCCCGACCTGCCGTCCGCCGGCTGGTCCGAGCGTGAATTCATGGACATGCTGGGCATGCAGTTCACCAACCACCCCAAGCCCAAGCGGCTGGTGCTCTCCGACGACTGGCCCGCGGGCATCTACCCGCTGCGCAAGGAGGTGCCGTACGACCTGGTGCCGCCGGGTGCGGAGGACGTCGCCTATCAGCTCGACGAGGCACCGCCCGGGACCAAGATCGTCCCCATCGGCCCCTTCCATCCGAGCCTGCACGAGCCCGAGCACTTCGCCGTCTATGTCGATGGCGAGACCATCAAGGGCTGTGACTATCGCGGCTTCATGACCCATCGCGGGATCGAAAAGCTCTGCCAGACCCAGGTCAGTTATAACGAGGTGCCGTTCATCGCCGAGCGCATCTGCGGCATCTGCGGTTCGGTGCACGCCACGGCCTTCTCACAGGCGGTGGAATCGGCCGGCGGCATCAAGATCCCGCGGCGCGCCGAATACATCCGCACGCTGATGCTGGAGATCGAGCGGATCCATTCGCACCTGCTGTGGTTGGGGGTCGCCGGTCACCTGATCGGCTTCGACACCGTCTTCATGCAGGCCTGGCGGGTGCGGGAGCAATTGATGTGGCTGTGCGAGCGCCTCACCGGCAACCGCAAGACCTATGGCATGGTCCTGATCGGCGGCGTGCGCCGGGACATCACCCCGGAGATCGCTGAGGACATCCGCCGCGTCGTGACCAACATCGAGAAGGAGTTGCGGGTCATCCATCGGGCGATCGAAAAGGATAGCTCGATCCACAAACGCACCAAGGGCGTGGGCACCATCACCAAGGAGGACGCCATCGCCTGGGGGCTGATCGGCCCGGTGGCGCGGGCGCGCGGGGTTGATATCGACGCCCGTCGCGACCATCCTTACGCCGCCTACAACGACATGAAATTCGACGTCCCGGTGCTCACCGATTGCGACGTCTGGTCGACCCTCGTCGTGCGGGTACTGGAGACCTATGAGGCGATCCGGATCATCCACCAGGTGCTGGACAAGCTGCCGGCCGGTCCGATCTTTGTCGAATTAAAGGACAAGATCCCGGCCCTGCGCCACGCCATCACCACGGTGGAGGCGCCGCGCGGAGAGTCGACTCACTATGTCATCACCGGCGAGGACAACCGTCCGGACCGCTGGCGGGTGCGGGCGCCGACCTATACCAACCTGCAGGCCGTGCCGCTGATGCTGCTCAATGAACAGTTCGGCGACTTCCCCATCATCATGGGCAGCATCGACCCCTGTTTCTCCTGCACCGACCGGGTGGCAGTGATCGACATGGCGTCGGGGAAGGCCCGTTCGATGACCAAGCGCGAACTCGATTTTATGTCGCGCGAACAACTGCAAAGGGGCTGACCATGAATCCGACGACCGAATACGCCTGGCTGCTGGTCGGTACCAACCTGCTGCTGTTCCTGATCGTGGCGCCGCTCTTCGAGGGTATCGTGCGGCGCGTGGCGGCGCGGGTGCAGAGCCGTCAGGGGCCGCCGCTGTGGCAGCCGCTCTACGATGTACTGAAACTGCTCGGTAAGGAAAACATCGATGCCACCGGCATACTGCCGTTCCGCCTGGCACCGCTGGTGGCGCTGGCGTCCATCCTGTGCGTGGTGGCCATCCTGCCGGTCGCCGGCCGGGCGACCGCGCTCACGCCTTACGCCGACACCCTGTCCGTGATCTGCCTGCTCACCCTGGGTGGCGTCGCGGTACTGGTCGGCGCCTTTTCGGGTAAGAACATCTTTGCCCTGATCGGCGCCAGCCGTGAGATGACGACCATGATCATGGTCGAGCCCATCCTTTTCATGATCCTGCTGCTGGGGGTGCTGAAGACCGGCAGTCTGGATCTCACGACGGTGCTCTACGGTACCCCGGCGGGTCATTACGGCTGGGCGGGCCTGGTCATGATCGTGGTCGCGCTCTTCGCCTTACAGGCCTTCGTCGGGCGCCAGCCATTCGACATCGCCGAGGCCGAGCAGGAGATCCTGGGCGGCCCCTTCATCGAGTACAGCGGCCCCAATTATGCCCTGTTCAAGTACTACATGATGATCAAGCAGATGTTCTATGCCTATCTGCTGATCGCCGTCTTCGTCCCGGTCCTGCATTCCGGGCTATTGGGGGTCGACCTGATCGCACAGATGCTCCTGACCGCGGTGGTGTTCCTGCTCATCGGACTGCTCGCGGCCACCCATCCGCGCTTTCGCATCGACCAGGCGCTCAACTATTTTGCCGGCCTGTTCGTGCTGGCACTGGGCGCCGTCGCCGGCGCCCTCTTTGGCTGATGCTCCGGGACAGAGACCAATCACATGTGGCTAACCAGTAAAATCAAACAGATCCTGATGGTCATGAAGCCCGGGATCGTCACGCTCGATTACCCGGGGCAGCCGGCACCCGCGCCCGCGGCCTTCCGTGGTCAACCCGTCTGGGACCATCACAAGTGCCTGGGCTGTGGCGGGTGCGCCAACCATTGCCCGGCGCGCTGCATCCTGACCCGCGATGTCTGCCAGGAGTTGCGCGTCATGCTCTATGACGGCTCGCGCTGCACCTACTGCGGGCGCTGTGCCGACGTCTGTCCGGAAGACGCCATCACGATGAGCAACAACTTCCAGACCGCCTGTGACGACAAGAACGATATCACCACCCGCATGGAGCTCTTCATGCTGACCTGCCAGCGCTGCGGCCGCTGCTACGAGATGGAAAAGACCAATGTGATCGACCGGATGGAATTGCGGGGCTTCCGCTATGATAACCTGGAGAGCCGTGCACTGATCCGGCAGACGACGGACACCTTCTCGCCAGAGGCGTTGGCCGCCACCGAACACCATCAAAGGCCAAGCCGCTAGGAGTTGAACATGCTGAAGAACCTGTGCAAACGAATGTTCAAGCGGTCGGTCTGGGTCTATCACTGCAATACCGGCGCCTGCAACGGCTGTGATATCGAGATCCTCAATATCCTGACGCCCTATTACGATGTGGAGCGCTTCGGGATCAAGCTGGTCGCATCCCCACGTCATGCGGACGCGATGCTGATTTCAGGTGCCGTCACCCGCCCGACGCTGCCGCTGGTGAAGCGGGCCTATGAGGCCATCCCGTCCCCCAAGTTGGTCTTTGCCATCGGCTCCTGCGCCAGCGGCGGCGGCGCCTGGTTCGACAGCTATAACGTCACCGGTGGGGTCGATAAGGTACTGCCGGTCAATTATTACATCCCCGGGGGCCCCTCGCGCCCCGAGGCGATCCTGTTCGGGGTGGCACTCGCGCTCGGCATGGTCGAGAAGGAGGCCGCCCCGATTGAACTCAAGCAGGTGGAGTTCCCGATCGACATGTACGAGCGCAACGAGGCCTGGGAAAAGCGCAATGTCATTTACGAGCTGCTGAAGTAGCGGCCACCCGCGACCCGGAGTCCCATAGAGTGCAAAAAATATTGCTCGTTGACGATGACACGGACCTCCTGCGTGACCTGGAGGCGGTCCTCACCGCGCATGGCTATCAGGTACAGCAGGCCCATTCCGCGGCCGCGGGCCTGCGCGCAGCACTGGCCTACCGCCCGGATGCCATCATTCTCGATGTAATGATGGAAAAGGATACCTCGGGATTCGAATTCGTGTACCAGTTGCGCAGTGAGCGCGAGGCCTCGCGCTATAAGGAGATCAAGGACACGCCGGTCATCTTCCTCACCGCGATCAATCAGGCCACCAACTTCCGCTTCTCGCTCAACGAGCAGGCAAGCTTTCTGCCGCCGACCCATGCGATGCTGACCAAGCCGGTGCAGATTGAGGTCCTGCTGGCTCGGCTCAAGGAATTGCACTCGGAGGTCCCAGTGCTATTGCCAGCCCGGCTGGCGGTGGCGGCAACGCGGCAGTCTGATTCGGAAAGTTGATGCATGGCCGACCCGACTCACCTCCTGCTGCTTGATCACGACCTGAGCATCCGCCAGCGTTACGCAACGATCCTGCAGGAGGAGGGCTGCGTGTGCGAGTCCGTGCTCACCTGCCAGGAGCTGCTCTGGCGTCTCGGCCACCCGGGGATCGATGGCGTCATCGCCAGTTCCATGGCGCCCGGGCTGGAGGGACTGGATCTGGCGGGCGCGCCCGGCCCCGCCCCCTGCCTGCTGCTCTTTTCCCTGACACCGGCAAGCGGGGCACAACGCGAACCGTGTCGCCCCGCCAGTTGTCTGTGGTTGCGCCAGCCGGTCACCGACAAACAATTCCGGATCGCCCTGGAGATGGTCTTCAGCACCGCCGCCAACGTCGGGGAGCGGCCGCACCTCGACGAGGCGGCGGTGCTGGCGCACGAGTTCAGAAGCCCGCTGGCCAGCCTGCGGACGACGGCGGAAACGCTGCACAAGGGGTATTACGGTGCGCTGTCGCCGTCCCAGCAAACGGCGATCGAGAGCATCGAGCGCAACAGCGGCTATCTTCAGGACACCATCAACTGCGTCGGCCACATGTACGAGCTTGAAAACAAGCCGATTGCCGTCGTCGCAGAGGCCGTTGAACTCGTGACCGAGGTCGTCGCGCCGATCCTCGGGCGCCCCGAGTACCGCGACAACCGCACAGGCATGCGCCTCACCCTGCACGCCCCCGAACCGTTGCGGGTCACCGGTCATCGGGGGCTCTTGCGCATCGTGGTCAAGAACCTGATCAACAACGCCATCAAATACGGTCACCGGGATACTGAAATACAGATCAGGATCGAGCAGGCCGGCCGGCAGGCCCTGTTGTCGGTCCGCAACGAGGGCATCGGCATCCCCGCGGCCGACCTGGGACGGCTGTTCCAACGTTTCGGCCGGCTGCGGCTGCCGGGCAGCGAAGGCATCAAGGGTTCCGGCCTCGGCCTTTATCTCTGCCGCCGGATCGTCGAATTGTTTGGCGGGACGATCGTGGTGCAGTCGCAAGCAGGCAAGTACGCCGAGTTCAGGGTGTTCCTGAACCGAGCGCGATAAAAACCGGCCCGTTGCATCGTACGTTTCGCGGCTACGGTGACCGCGCTGCCATCGCTGTTCTTGACCGACCCTCGGGTCCGGGCCGCGGCCGACAGGAGGAACTGTTGGGGCCTGAAGCACACCGGCACGGGGTCGATGGCGCCAGTATGCTTCTGGGGGTCGCTCAACCACAAGCCAGACAGCTAAGCGTGATGGGTTAGGCCTGTGCGGTTGCTACATTAGGGTCGGATTTCCCACGGATGCGTGACCACCGGGCACCATTCACCTCATCCCGAGCCCCCTGTTTTTCCACTTGCCCTGCACCAAATGACGCATTAATCTTCACTGTCATGGATGAACTCGCCACACCTCAGGACCGCTGTGTTCGTGAAAACTCCAGGTGGTTGGCGATTGCCTGCCATTTCTTGCGTCAGCACCTGGTCGCCACACTCCTGTTCGAGATCGACGTCACCACCCTGGAGATGTTTACTTTCCAGATTATCGGGAATAAAGATCCGAAAATAGCTATCGCATAGGTAGAGTTCAAGAGGGAGAGGTTGTCGTCCTTCTTCAGTGCGTCGGCATAGCGGCGCAGGGTGATCGGGATCGGCAGCCGCTCGTCCTCGTGGTACTGGAACGCCTCGCCATCCGGCCGGTGGCCTTAGCGCCGCTGGAGTGCATCGGAACGGCCCGCCAGAGCGAGAAAACGCAGCAAGGTCGTCTTGCCGGAGCCGGGGTCGCCCAGGATCACATGGTACCCCCGCGAGCAAGCAGACCCTGCGGGTCGCGGCGGGCGACGGCGCGGTCTTCCTCGTCCGCCCCTTCCGCGACCACGGAGAGTGGGATGAAGATGTTCTCCATCGACACCGTGCGGGCCGCTTCCTGCTTGTAGACGGACATGCCGACGAATTCGATGCGGCCGTGCTCGTTCTTCAGCGCCTTGTCGTAGCGGATACGCTGCTGCTATATGGTCTTGCGACGGGTGGTACCGTCCGCGAAGAGTCTGGGTAGTCGTGTCACTGACTAAGAACAACGGTTTGCATGAGTGTAGAAAACGATGCCAGATGCCCCTTATAACCTTGATTGCGGCCACGATGAGGTCCTGGTGGCCGTTGCGACGAAGGGCGATGGGGCCATCAGCCAGCACTTTGGTCACGCGCAGGCCTTCCCGGTCTATGCCGTCGGTCCCGCCGGGGCCCGTTTGGTCGGTGTCCGCACCGTGGAGCACTATTGCCAAGGGGGCTTCGGCGCTGAGGACAAATGGGACCTGATACTGCGTGCGCTTGCGGATTGCGCCGCGGTCTTCGTGGCCCGCCTTGGCGATGGCCCCCGCGCCAAGCTTACCGGTGCGGGGATCGAGCCGGTCGACAGCTATCCTTTCGAGGCTATTGAGCCATCGATCAGCGAGTGGTTCGGCGCCAATCGCGACCAACGGCCCAGCCGATGATGGGCGGCTATCCCTCTGCCGGCGATATTGCTATGCTCACAGGACTTCCCGCAAACCCTCAATGCCGGACACCGGCGCCCGACTGACCCATGAAAATCGCCATCGCCACCAAAGACTTTACCCGCGTCGCCGGCCATGCCGGCCAGGCCCGTCACTGGCTGCTGTATGACAGCGAGGCCCCCGCACCCGAGCCGCTGCGGATCGAACTCGAAAAGGCGCAGGTCTTTCATCACTGGGAAGGCGATGGCCCCCACCCGCTGGACGGGGTTGCGGTCATGGTCGCCGGCAGCGCGGGGGAAGGCTTTCGCCGCCGGATGGGCAAGCGGGCCGTCGACGTGCTGCTGACCGGCGAGCCGAACGCCGGTCGAGCACTGGCCGCGGTGCTCAAGGGCGAGGTCCTGCCCGACCCGACCTTCGACCCCAGCGTGCTGGTGTGCCGGTTGCGGGATCTTTTTTCCAAGCACTAGCGGCATCGCGGCGTCATCAGAACATCACGGCGACGGCCTCGCCGCGCCGCTCGCGCGCTTTGGTCTGGGCCAAAATCGCGATATAGATCAGATCGAACAGCGAGCACAGAAGTCCGATCACGAGGATGAATCGGTTGGGACCGTTGAAGCCCTCCCCGCCCAGTACACCGAACAGAATCGTCGGCGCCAGGGTACCCACCCATTTGCTCACCGCAATCGTCATGCTTTGGCCGGCGCTGCCGCCGCGCTCGACCAGCATGCCGATAAAGAGCATCGACATCAGCAAGTTTTGCAGGAAGGCGCCATACGCGCCGCCGACGCTGCGCCCGAATTCAGCAATGAAGGCGTGCTGGATGACAAAGGCGACGCCCAGACCCAGCAGGCTCCAGAGCATGAACCAACAGGGCCGCAGGTGCTGCGGGAACCATTGCCTGCCATAGCGGAAATAGGTATAGAGAATACCGCAGTCAAACAGGAACCAGACGGCATTGATCCACACCTGAAGTACCGGCCCCATCTGCTGATAGCCGAGTACGGAATGCAACAGCTCCCAGGCGAAATTCAACGCCAGTGCCCAGAACGGGATGGCATAGGTGCGATCACGCAATCCTAGTCGGATGCCATCGAGATAGACCAGCGTCCAGCAGGCGCCGCACAGCAGCACGAGGAACAGTGGAAATGCGGCAAGGTTCATGAGGTCAGCCGGCGTCCTTTGAGCTCCGCGCATAGACATCCTCGAAGCGCACGATGTCGTCCTCGCCCAGATAGCTGCCGGACTGCACCTCGATGATCTCCAGCGGGATGGTCCCCGGATTCTCCAGCCGGTGGGTGCTGCCGACCGGAATATAGGTGGACTGGTTCTCGGTGATCAGGAAGGTCTTGTCGTCACAGGTTACGCGGGCGGTGCCGGAGACCACCACCCAGTGTTCGGCGCGGTGGTGGTGCATCTGCAGTGACAGTGACTCGCCGGGCTTCACCGACAGGCGCTTGACCTGATAGCGCGCGCCCTGCCCGATCGACTCGTAGGCCCCCCAGGGGCGATGCACACGCTGGTGGTGGCGGAACTCGTGACGCCCCGCGTGTTCCAGGTATTGGGTGACGGCCTTCACGTCCTGGGCGCGGTCCTTCTTCACCACCAGCACGGCGTCCGGAGTCTCGACGACGATCAGGTCGTCCACCCCTACCACGGCCACCATGCGGTGACGGGCGATCAGCAGGTTGTTGTTGGCGTCATGGACAAAGGCGTCGCCATCCAGCACATTGCCGGCGGCGTCCTGATCGCTCACCTCCCACAGCGTGGACCAGGCGCCCACGTCCGACCAGCCGACCTCCAGCGGGATGACGACCGCCGGCGGACCCTCGCCCGCCCCCTCGCCGGTCAGGTGCTCCATCACCGCATAGTCGATCGAATCGCTGGGACAGGCGGCAAACGCGGCAGAGGCGAGACCAAAGAACTGCCCGGACAGGTGGCCTTCCGCATAGGCGTGCGCGGCGGCCTGGGCGATGTCGGGGCGAAAGCGCTCGATCAGGCTCAGCCAGAGTGACGCCTTGAGGACGAAAAGGCCGCTGTTCCACAGATACTCCCCGGAGGCCAGATAGCGTTCGGCGGTCGCCACGTCGGGCTTTTCCACGAACGCATTGAGCCGGTAGGCAGTGCCCGCCAACGCCTCGATCAGCTGGGGCGGCTGGAAGACATCGCCTTGGCGAATGTAGCCGTAACCCACCTCCGGCTTGTCGGGGACGATCCCGAAGGTGACCACCGCGCCCTGCTCAGCCAGGGTGAAACCATCGGCCACCGCGGCCCGGAAGGCCGGCTCGTTGCGGATCAGATGGTCCGCCGGCATCACCAGCAGCACCGGGTCCGCACCGTCGCGCACCGCCGCCAGGGCCGCCACCGTGAGTGCCGGGGCGGTGTTGCGCCCCTTGGGCTCCAGGATGATCGCCCCCGGGGTTCGACTCATCAGGCGGAACTGCTCCGCGACCAAAAAGCGGTGCGCCTCGTTGCACACCACCAGCGGATCGACCAGGCCGATGCCGCGCCGCGGGTGCTCCTGGTCCAGCCCGTCCAGGCGCCGCACCGTCTCCTGGAGCATGGTGTGCTCACTGGTCAAGGGCAGAAACTGCTTGGGATAGGCCTCCCGCGACAGGGGCCACAGACGGGTGCCGGAGCCGCCGGAGAGGATGACTGGTTGCAGGAGCATGGTGTCGATCTACCTGGGCCGTTGCCCGCATGACTGGGTATGCGATTACAGCAACCGCAGTCGCATCGCGTCAACCCGGATAGATGGCGCCGAGGCCGGGCGGTGTCGGCACGGTCCCGTCGGAGCGACCCCCAGGCCGCGACGCGCGGGAGATTGCACCCCAGCGCAAGCCCTGAGGTGCCAATTGTCCGGGTGGCCGCCCCGCGGTCTGTTTCTTCTCCCCAGAGGTTCCTTTTTCCGCCACCAACCCCCACTGTCTTAGGCCAATCAAGTCGAGCGGTCGCACCTGGCGCGACCGACAGACCGTCACAGGAGGCAGTCACCGAATGTCAGAAAAACCTAAACTCTCCAAGATCCTGGCCGAAGCCCGCTACGCCGCGACCTTCGAGGCGGAGTCGGAGGAGGAGGTCTACGACGCGCCCAAGGAGGCCTTGGTGCGCTCCATGCTGCTGGCGATCGGGGAAGACCCGGGCCGCGAGGGTCTGCGCCGCACCCCATTGCGGGTGGCCAAGGCGATGGACTTTCTGACCAGCGGTTATCAACTCTCGCCCGAGGAGATCATCAAGAAGGCCCTGTTTGCGGAAGACGTGAAGGAGATGGTGGTGGTTCGCGGCATCGAGTTCTATTCGATGTGCGAGCATCACATGCTGCCCTTTTTTGGTCACGCCCACGTCGGTTATCTGCCCAACGGTAAGGTCGTTGGCCTGTCCAAGGTCGCGCGGGTGGTCGACTGCTTCGCGCGGCGCCTCCAGGTCCAGGAACGGCTGACCAATCAGGTGGCCGATGCGCTGTTCAAGCATCTGGGCGCCCACGCGGTGGCGGTGGTCATTGAGGCGAGCCACACCTGCATGATGATGCGCGGGGTGCAGAAGCAGCGCAGCACCACCGTCTCCAGTGCCATGCGCGGGTCTTTCGAGACCGATCCACTCAGCCGCGCCGAGTTCATGTCCTTTATCCGCAATTAAGGTAAGGCGCGTGGTGCGCAGGTACGTGCCGGTGCGCACGCCCTGCCCGCCTCGCCCCGGCCCCGCGGACGCTCGCCACTGCGCTAGAATGCAGCCCCCGACCTGCCGCCCCTGGAATCCCCTGACTTGAACCCGCTTAAGCGTCTCGCGTCCCAGACCGCCGTCTACGGGGTCAGCAGCGTCCTCGGGCGCTTTCTCAACTATCTGCTGGTGCCGCTCTTCACCTACACCTTCGCTCCGCCGGAGTACGGGGTGGTTGCGGAGTTCTATGCCTACATGGGCTTCTTCGCGGTGCTCCTCACCTTCGGGCTGGAGACCGGCTATTTCCGCTTCCGCGCCGGTGGCGAGCAGGCACCAAAGGTGGTCTATGCCACCGCGCTGCGCTTTATGGTGATGGCAAACATCGGTTTTGTGCTCTTCGCCTGGTTCCTGCGGCAACCGGCGGCGGATCTCCTGCGCCACCCACAACACAGCGAATATATCTGGTGGTGCGCCGCCATCCTGGCCCTGGACTCGATCGGCGCCATCGCCTTTGCCAGGCTGCGGGCGGAAGACCAGGCGCTGCGCTTCGCGGTCATCAAGGTGTTGGAGATCGCGCTCAATGTGGGGCTCAACCTGGTCTTCATCCTCGTACTGCGGGCGTCTTTCGAGACCGACCCCGCGAGCTTCCTGGGCCGGCTGTGGGACCCGGCTATCGGCGTCGGCTATGTGTTCATCGCCAACCTGGCGGCCAGCGGGCTCAAGCTCCTGATGTTGGCACCGCAGTTCCGGGGCGGACTGCGGGGGTTCGATGGCGCACTCGCCCGCCGCCTGATTCGCTATTCACTACCGATGGTGGTCATCGGCCTGGCGGGGATCGTCAATGAGATGCTGGACCGGGCGGCGCTCAAATATCTGTTGCCGTTCGACGATGCGACCAACATGGCGCAACTCGGCATCTACAGCGCCTGCTACAAGCTCTCGATTCTGATGACGCTGTTCATCCAGGCCTTCCGCTATGCCGGAGAGCCCTTTTTTTTCGCTCACGCCAAACGCGCGGACGCCGGCCGCACCTATGCCACCGTACTGAATTGGTTTGTCATCTGCTGTGTCTTCCTCTTTCTGCTGGTCACGCTGTTCCTGG
>CAILVI010000414.1 GCA_903837595.1 uncultured Thiodictyon sp. | reverse complement strand
CTGTCGGCGATCAACACCTATATCGGTCCCGACCTGGACCCCGCCGACTACGCCCGCATGGTCTCCAATGACCTGATGGGCATTACCCGTGACGACCTGACCTACGACCTGGGCCGCGTTGTCGACGACTCCGTGCACCTGTTCGAGGAGTGGGGTCTACCGATCTGGAAGACCGACGACGACGGCGTGCGCCATGACGGCGCCGAGTCGATCAATGAAGGCCTGCCGCTGCTCAAAGACGGCGGCAAGCCGGTGCGCTCGGGCAAGTGGCAGATCATGATCAATGGCGAATCCTACAAATGGATCGTCGCGGAGGCCGCCAAGAAGGCACTGGGCCTGTCACGTATCGAAGAGCGCGTCTTCATCGTCAAGCTGATCAACGACAAGAACGATCCCTCGCGCATTGCCGGCGCGGTCGGCTTCTCGGTGCGCACCAATACCATCCATGTCTATAAGGCCAAGGCCGTACTGCTGGCCGCCGGCGGCTGTGTCAACCTGTTCCGCCCGCGCTCGGTGGGTGAGGGTACGGGCCGCGCCTGGTACCCGGTGTGGAACGCCGGCTCGACCTACGCCATGGCCGCCGAGGCCGGCGCCGAGATGACGATGATGGAAAACCGCTTCGTGCCCGCCCGCTTCAAGGACGGCTACGGCCCGGTCGGCGCCTGGTTTCTGTTGTTCAAGGCCAAGGCGACCAACGCCTATGGCGAAGACTACATGCTCAAGAACAAGGAGATGCTCAACGACTACCCACCCTATGGGCAGGCGGCCGTGCCTGCGTCCTGCCTGCGCAACCACCTAATGCTCAAGGAGATGAAGGAAGGGCGCGGCCCGATTTACATGGATACGGTGAGCGCGCTGGCCAAGCTGCGCGAAACGCTGTCACCGAAGGAGGTCAAGCACTTGGAAGCGGAAGCCTGGGAAGACTTCCTCGATATGTGTATAGGCCAGTGCGGTATCTGGGTCGGCGAGAACATTGAGCCCGAGAAGAAAAACTCCGAACTGATCCCGACCGAGCCGTACCTGCTGGGTTCGCACTCCGGCTGCTGCGGCATCTGGGTCTCGGGTCCGACCGATGTCGGCGCACCGACGGCCGACGAGGGCGATTACGACGGTGTCCCGGCACACCTGCCGCGCGGCTGGAACTGGGGCTATCGCTCCATGACCACGGTCAAAGGCCTGTTCACGGCCGGCGACGGCGTAGGTGCCTCCGGTCACAAGTTCTCCTCCGGTTCCCACACCGAGGGCCGACTGGCCTCCAAGGCGATGGTCCAGTACGCGCTGGACAACAAGGACTGGACGCCAGAACTGGATACCCCGGTGGATCAACTGGCCTCCGAGATCTATCGGCCAGTGCGCAACTTCCTGGAGCAGAAGAACTACACTACCGCCATCGACGTCAACCCGCACTACATCACGCCCAAGATGTTGCAGTTCCGTCTGCAAAAAATCATGGACGAGTATGTGGCCGGCACCTCCACTTATTACAACACCAATGACAAGATGCTGGCGGTGGCGGAGGAGAAGCTGGGGATGCTCAAGGAGGATTCGGTCAAGATGCGCGCCAAGGACCTGCACGAGTTGCTGCGTGCCTGGG
>CAILVI010000413.1 GCA_903837595.1 uncultured Thiodictyon sp. | reverse complement strand
TCGATCTCGGCCAGGCTGCGGGCGGCGATGGTGCGCAGGACGGCGGCGGGGGTGTCGCGGGCGCGTTCCAGGGCGGCGCAGTCGTCCGGTTCCAGGTGCGGGGAGACGACCAGGCGCATGCGTCCGCGCCGGAGCGCCAGGCTCGCGACACCGCGGGCGGCCAGTGCGAGGCCGGCGCTGGTGAAGTAGCCGGCGGCGCGGCGGTAGAGCACGGCGGCTTCGAGGCAGGGAACGAAGAAGGCACGCACCAGGTCGTCGCGACCGGTGCGGTAGGTGAGTTTCAGCGGGAGGTCGGTGAGGCTAGGCACTGATGGACCGCGCCGCTCGGTGATCACTGGACTGGGTTCTGATAGTCTTGCTGGGACTGGCTCAGTGCCGACGCAACCAGGCATCCAGGTCGGTAACCGCGGTGAAATCCAGCAGCGCCTCACCCAGGGCTTCGATGCGCTCCTCGATTCCCGGGGGCAGTGAGCCGAAGCGGCGCCGGAGCAACTTTTGAATTAGGGCGGAGGCTTCCACATGGCGGCCTTCCTCGCGGCCTTCCTCGCGGCCAATTTCGCGGCCTTCCAGGTGGCCGCGTTGATACCCGATGCGTTCGACAGAGGTGACGTAAGGCATGGTTTTGTTGCACTCCAGGGTGGTGAGTTCCTGCCAGAGTTTGTTCTCCAGATCCGGCGGCAGCCGCATCATCCAATCGATGACGGCGAAAAGATCAATGATCCGCTGCCTGTCCCAGTCCCGTTCGTAGAGTAGTCGGGCGAGTCGCCATTTTGCCGCATATCGGCGTTGCGCGTCGCCCCGAGTCAGACGGGTCAGCAGATGTGCGGCGGTGACGAGGGCAAAGGGGTTGGGGTCCGCGAGCAGGGCTTCCAGCCGGGCCGCGTAGTCGAGGAGCTTGATCAGCGGATATTCCAGGACGTGCCGACAACCGAAGAGATCCCAGCCGAAGGCACTCGGACGCCAGGTGGAGTTGTCGTCCGCCAGCACGGCGAGGCTGGCGACGGGCCGGTCGTAGCGCTCAAAAAGCCGGCAGTTGTAGGTGAACATCCGCTTGGCGAAGGCGCTGTCGTGGCCACCCTGGATCTCGATATGGATATAGACCCAATCCTCGGTGCCATCGGACCGGTGGACGCAGACGAGCTTGTCGACATAGCGCTTGCCCAGTTCGGCATCCTGAACGACTTGGGCCAATTCCTTGTCAAGGAATTGATAGCCGCGGGTCCAGTCGATTCCGGCGTCGGCGTCAGGAAAGTAAAAGCCGAGGAACTCCGGGAAGTGGTGCTCCAGGGCATTCTTCCAAGGGGTGTCATTGTCGGTTGCGGGAGTCGGCTGGTCGGCAGTTTCGGCCATGGATTGATCTCGGATTGGGGCGCTTTGGTCATCATGCCGGCCATCGCGCTACCCATGACTTCGCTGTAGGCTGGGCAGAGCGCAGCGAAACCAATCAAACAACGCTTGGCCTTAGCTCTGACGATGGGTTTCGCTGCGCTCAACCCATCCTACGGGAATACGCTCACAGTCTCTGGAGTCGTGTCGCGAGCGCGACTTTAGGCGCGGTGCGGCGGTCGGAATAACGATCAAGGCCGGTCACTCCACCGCCCGCCCCTGGGCGAAATAACGAGCCAGGAAGGTATCGAAATCCACATCATCGGCGGACTCGATCGCCGCGCGGCGGCGGTTGGACTCGGCGGCAAGCTCGGCGAACAGGGTCTCGCGCTCGGGGGTCAGGGTGCGCGCGCGTAGGCGCGCCCGATGGGCGCTGGAATAGCGCTCGGCCAAGGCGAAAAACGACTCACCGGTGGCGCGCAATTCGGCCAACATGAGCGCGGAGGGGGTGCAGTCGGGGTCGGCCGCCTTGTCGCGCTGGCGAATCAGGCTGCGAGTGCGCGGGCCATCCGCAACACCGTCGAGCAATTCGGCCACCGGCGCCATGGCCTCCAGCACCTCCCCCGCCCAACGGCGCAACGCGACCGGTGTCCCGCCGCGGTTGAGCGTCAGCCCGGGCTCGCGCCCACGGTGGGCGGTGCGGACCTGGTTGTCGTCGATGGCGCACCGCTCAGCGGGGGTGACACGCGGGCTGTCGCCGAGCAGACAATAGAGCATCAGGGTCTCCAGGAACAGGAGTTGCTCCATCCCCACCCCGATCGGCTCGAAGAGATTGAGATCCACCGAGCGCAATTCGACATAGCGAATACCGCGGCGGCGCAAGGCCAGGCTCGGTTTCTCCATCCAGTCGATGATCTGCTTGGGTCGCACCGAGCTATAGTATTCGTTCTCGATCTGCAAGACCGAGGCATTGAGCTGCTCATAGCGGTTACCCACCTTGACCCCCATCTGTTCGTATTGGGGACAGGTGGTCTCGATCGCCCACGTGAGGCTGCGGATATAGGCATCCAGGCTGTCATAATTGGCCTTGAGGCCAGTGCCCTGCTCTTGCTGGTTCTGGTAGCCGATATCACCCATGCGCAGCGAGGTGGCATAGGGGTAGTAGAGGGTATTGGCATCGAAGGGAACCAGGTCGGTGTCGCGCCCCTGTACAAAGCTCCGACACACCGCCGGCGAGGCGCCGAAGAGATAGGGTACCAGCCAGCCGAGCCGCAGCAGGTTGCGGATCATGGCCATATAGGACTCGGAGCGGAACGCCCCGAAATCCCCCCGGTCCCCTTCCTGGTCCTGGTAGAGCCGCCAGAAATCGTCGCCGAAGGAAAAGTTGAAATGGACGCCGGCGATCAACTGCATGGTTCGCCCATAGCGGTTACCCAGGCCACGGCGGTAGACCGTCTTCATGGTCGCGGCGTTGGAGGTCCCGTAGCGGGCCAGCGGTATGTTGCGCGCGCCGTCCAACACACAGGGCATGCTGGTGCCCCAGAGCAGGTCGTCCCCCAGGTGGCGATACACGACGGTATGGATGTCGGCAAGAAAGTCGAGCACCGCCGCGGAGTCACCCAGGGCCGGGGTCACCAGCTCGATGAGTGCCTCGGAAAAGTCAGTGGTGATGTGCGGATGGGTCAGGGGTGAGCCGAGTCCGGGCGGATGGGGGCTGGCGGCGAGACGCCCGGTCGGAGAAACTCGCAGTGACTCCTTCTCCAGACCGATGCGGTTACCCTTCAGCGCCTGCGCCAAGTCATCTGACTGCGCGGCACGTTCCAGCGCGCGTAGGCGCTGAACCAGAGTAGCGGAGGAAGCGTTCACGGTGCGGTCCTTGTTTGTCATTGCGTGGAAAAAGCACTCGCACCCGCGGCGCGGAGCGCCTGAGACATACGTGTCACCGCATAGTGGTGTCACGAGCAATAGCCTTGATCATCGCTGCGACCATTGGCGCTCGCGGCGCAGAACGCCTGACTCATGCGTGACACCGCACAGCGGTGTCACGGGCGCCATATTTTAGCCAACTGAATTTTGGCCCAGCGGGCCAAGATTCAGTTGCGCATGGCGGCCTTGGGTCGGGTCGCGCCCTCCGCTTGGATGCCATCGGCTAGCACCCGCGCGGCCTCTTCCACCTGGATGCGGGCGATCGCATTGCGCTGGGCGTCGAGTGCATCCTCGTCGACTTGGTCTGAGTCCTCCTTCACCGGGGTAATGCCGCGGGCGCGCAGGAAGCGGTCCTTTTCGTCCTCGAACAGGGTGCGCCGGTGCTTGTCCTCGGTGCGCCGGTCGGCCTCGCGCAGCGAAATGCGCTTCTCTTCCTTGATCTCGCGCAGCACTTGATTGCGCCGCTCCAGCATCTGGAAGCCAGGGTCCTGGCCGATCCGCCGGACGGACGCCCGGGTGAGCGCAGCCGCGTCGGGGATCTGGGCGCGGTGATAATCGGCCGCATCAATACGGGCCCAAGGCAGCGGATTGTGCAACGAGCGTTCGCCGTGATCACCGGAATCGTCGGCGGCCGGGAAGTGTACGTCCGGCTCCACCCCCTTCAACTGGGTGCTGCCCCCGCTGACGCGGAAGAACTCTGCCATGGTGAGACGCAGGCGACCCAGATCGGTCTGGTCCCCGGGCACATAGCGGTTGAGATCGACCAGGGTCTGCACGGTGCCCTTGCCGAAGGTCGGCTCACCGATCACCAGTCCCCGACCATAGTCCTGGATCGCGCCGGCGAAGATCTCGGAGGCAGAGGCGCTGTCGCGATCCACCAGCACCGCCAGGGGCCCAGAGTAGGCCACACCGGGGTCCGTATCGCGCTCCACCTCGACCTTGCCGAAGGTGTCCTTGACCTGGACCACCGGCCCGGTGTCGATGAAGAGCCCGGTGAGCGAGGTGGCCTCGGCCAGAGAACCGCCGCCGTTGCCGCGCAGGTCGATCACGACCCCGTCGACCCCCTGCCCAACCAGCTTGGTCAGGAGTTGCCGCACGTCACGAGTGGTGCTCTTGAAGTCGCGTTTGCCCTTGGTCTCGGCGTCAAAGTCACGGTAGAACACGGGCAACTCGATCACCCCGATCTTGAGCCCGGGGGCGTTGGGCAGGTCTTTGATGATGGACTCCTTGGCGGCTTGATCCTCGAGCTTGATCTCGTTGCGCACCAACGACACCTCGCGGGCACCGCCCTCGTGAGCGCCGGTCTGGGCCAGCAGTTGCAGACGCACCACGGAGCCCTTGGGACCGCGGATCTTGTCCACCACGTCCTGCAGCCGCCAACCGACCACGTCCTCGACCTTGCCGTCCAGGCCCTGAGCGACGCCGATGATGCGATCCCCGGCGGACACCTGGCCGGAGTCCCGCGCCGGTCCGCCAGGGATCGTGCGCTGGATGACCGTGTACTCGTTGTCGGAACGCAGCACCGCACCGATCCCCTCCAGCGACAACTTCATACTGATGTCGAAGTTCTCGGAAGTGGCCGGCGACATATAGCTGGTGTGGGGCTCCAGGGTCTCGGTGTAGGCACTCATGAAGGTCTGGAAGACGTCTTCGCCGGTGAACTGCTGGATGCGCCGGGCCAGGCTGTCGTAGCGCTGGCGCAGCCGCTCACGGATGTCGTCGTCGCCTTTGCCGGCGATGCGCAGGCTCAGGAAGTCATTCTTGACTCGCTGACGCCAGATCTCGTCGAGCTCCGCATCGGTCTTGGCCCAAGGCGCCTTGGAGCGGTCGAAGGCGTAGCTCTCGTTGGCGGTGAAATCGAACTTGCCTCCAACGAGCTTCAGGGCATAGGCGACTCGCTCGTCCACCCGCATCCGGTAGACGCGAAAGATATCGAAGGCACTGTCAAGCTCGCCGCGCCGCAGGTTGTCGTTGAGGCGGCGGGCGCCACCCTCGAAGCGCTCAACGTCCCGCGCCAGGAAGAAGGACCGGTTGGGGTCCAGTGCCTCCAGATAATTGTCGAGCACCGCGCGGGCAAAGGCATCGTCGAAGGTCACTTTGCGATAGTGGTAACGCTCCAAGACCTTGTTGATGACGATTGCGGTCTTGGCCTGCGCCTGGGTGGGAAACAGTTCGGAGAGTGATACCTGCCGCGGCGAGGCACCGGCCACCCAAGCGCTGAAACAGAGTGCCACGGCGGTCAGAAACAGGGGTAGGCGGGGTCTCATGAAGATGCTCGATAAAAGTGACTGAAGAAGACCGATAAGTGAAGCGAAAACAGGCACTGCCGGTAGATTCCAGAGAAAGCCGGCGGGGACCGGTGCGAATCAGGATCACACTAAGCGACGAAACCTGCGACGCGGCCGGCCCGGCCCGCCGCGAAGGTATTATCTCACGGTAGAGGTCGGGCAGGAGGATTTCAACAAGTTAGATTGCCTCTCACGCAAAAAAACTGCTCCCGGTGGGCGGCCCCAGCCAGATGAGACTCGCCATCCGCCCGGTAACACCGTCGCGGCGGAAGGAGAAAAAGCGCTCGGGGTCCGCATAGGTACAGTCGCCGCCGCCGAAGACCCGCGTCACCCCGGCCCGGGCGAGCCGGGCGCGGGCCAACGCGAAGAGGTCCGCCAGCCAGCAATCGCCCGGACCGGCGTGGAAGGCGCAGCCGTCCGCCGGGTCAGTCGCGAGGAAGGCCGCACGCACCTCGGGTCCCACCGCGAAAGACGCAGGACCGATCGCCGGACCCAGCCAGGCCAAGATATCCAAGGGGGACTCGCCCAAGGCACTGATCGTATCTTCGATCACCCCCGCGGCCAAGCCGCGCCAACCGGCATGGACGGCCGCCACCCGGCGCCCGCGCCGATCGCACAGGAGCAGCGGCAGGCAATCGGCGGTCAGCACCGCACACACCGCACCGCTCTGCCGGGCGATGGCGGCATCCGCGGTACAACCAAGGTCCGCGGTGGCCAGCTCCGCCACGGCGCACCCGTGGACCTGCTTGAGCCACAACGGCTCGGCGGGCAAGTTGAGCGCGGCGCTCAGCCGCGCCCGGTTAAGGGCGACCCGTCCGGGCTCATCCCCCACATGATCACCCAGGTTTAGACTAGCCCACACCCCGGTACTCACGCCGCCCAGCCGGGTGGTGCAACAGGCCTGGACCCAGGGGGGGGCCGGCCAGTCAGGTCGGATCAGTTGCACGTGCCCTCTCCCGTCGGAAGCACTCGATCAGAGACTCAAGATCGGCCGCCATGGGGACCTCCCAGACCAGCGGCCGGCCGGTCTCGGGGTGATCGAGTCCGAGGCGGATGGCGTGCAGGGCCTGTCGCCCAAACGCCTGGATGGCCGCGGTCAAGGCCGGGTCGCAGCCCTTGGGCGGCCGCGGGCGCACCCCGTAGACCGGGTCGCCCAGCAGCGGGTGGCGCACATGGGCCAGGTGCACCCGGATCTGGTGAGTGCGCCCGGTCTCCAATTCCACCCCGAGCAAACAGTGACCTGGATAGCGTTCCAACACCCGGTAACGGGTGAGTGCCGCACGAGCGCCGGCGACCACGGCCATGCGGGTGCGCTGGGTCGGGTGCCGACCGATAGGGGCTTCCACCGCGCCGCCGGCCACCAGGTCGCCGACCACCAGCGCCCGATATTCCCGGTGAACGCTGCGGCGCTTGAGCTGCTCAACCAGTGAGCAGTGGGCCCGGAGCGTCTTGGCCACCACCAGCAGCCCGCTGGTGTCCTTGTCTAACCGATGCACAATCCCCGCCCGCGGCAGGGCGGCCAGCCCAGGGGCATGGTGCAGCAAGGCATTGAGCAGGGTACCGTCCGGGTTCCCGGCGGCGGGGTGGACCACCAGCCCCGCGGGCTTGTTGATCACCAGGATCGACGTATCCTCATAGACGACGTCAAGCGCAATCGCCTGCGGCAAGTCCCGACCATCCCCGCGCAGCTCGACATCCAGGCAAACCGCCTCGCCACCCCAGACGCGGTCGCGACAGCGGCGCGGGGCCCCGTCCACCAAGACCTGTCCGGCCTCGATCCACTGCTGGACGCGACCGCGGGAAAACTCCGGCCAGGCCTGCGCCAGGGCCTGATCCAGGCGCAGGCCGGCACAGGCGCCGTCCAAGCGCAGCCCGCGCTGCACCCGAACCGCCGGCTCGACACTCATGGGCACCCCCGTGCAACAATCGGCACGGGGCCGGGACCCGGCCCCGTGCCATCGGGTATACTCACCGGCTTAAAATATTGGTAACTTGCCGACATGAGCCGCACCCTAACACGACTGGCCACTTTGCTGCTGATTGCGTTCCTGATCGGGACCCTCGGCGGCTGCTCCATGTTCAAAGGCAAGGAGTACGACGACACCGAAGGTTGGAGCGCCTCCAAGCTCTACGCGGAGGCCGCGTCCGAGATGGACTCGGGCGGCTACAAGAAGGCGATCGAACTCTACGAGAAACTCGAGTCCCGTTACCCCTTCGGCCGCTACGCCATGCAGGCCCAACTCGACGTCGCCTACGCCAACTATAGGGCAGAAGAGCCGGAGGCCGCCATCGCCGCGGCCGACCGCTTCATCAAGCTCTACCCCCAGAATCCGTATGTCGATTACGCCTACTATATGAAGGGCATAATTAACTACAACCGCAGTGTCGGCTACCTGGACCGCTACGTCCCCACCGACGCCTCCCAGCGCGACCCCGGCTCCGCCCTGGACGCCTTCACGGACTTCTCGGAGCTGGTCAAGCGCTTCCCGGACAGCAAGTATGCCGTCGATGCCCGCCAGCGCATGGTCTATCTGCGCAACAACCTGGCGCACAACGAGGTCAACGTGGCCAGCTACTACATGAAGCGCGGGGCCTATGTGGCCGCGGCGAACCGCTGCACCTATGTGATCGAGCATTATCAACGCACCAGTGCGGTCAAGGAGGCACTCGAGGTCCTGGTGGCGGCTTACAAGGCACTGGGTGAGGAGAAACTGGCGGCCGATGCACAACGAGTCCTGGACGTCAACCGCAAGGCCGGGCGCTTCGTCTCGGACGAACCGGCCCCTGGCGAGGTGACCCTCGGCCGCAAGTTCTGGGACTATCTGGAGCTCGACCGGAACTAGCCCCTTAAGATCGAGGGTTTCGCGGGCGTATGCCGCCACGGCGGATACGCCCCAGGCGGATGGTCTGCACGACCATCTGATTCACCAGCCAGGCGTTCCAGGCCACGGCGCCCGCGGTCAGCAGCAGGAACAGGGCCTGCTGCACCACGCCACCGAGGGCGGACCGGGGCTGCTCCAAAAAGTCGAGCAGCAGGAGCGACCAGGGTAGAGCCGCGCTGGTGAGAAAGAATGCCTCGTGGTCATACTCGGGCGGCAGCACATGGAGCACGCGCCCGAGGACCAGCCCGGCGAGGAAGTACCACAGGACCAGGGTGAGGGTAATTTCGACGAGGCGTTTGCTGTTCATTTGAGCAAATGCAGGATCAGCACGTGCAGATAACGCTCGATCGCGCGGCGCTCGCGCTTGCCCATGTCTTCCAATTCTTCCCCAATATGCACCGCATCGATCTCCCTGGGGCGGCCTTGGCGCAAGAGGTCCGCGTTGCCGGTCAGCCAGGCATACAGGTCTTGTTCGTAGTCGGCGGGTGCAGTGGCGAGGGTCGACATGGGACGGCACCTGGGTCAAGAGCCAATGAATGCCTATTTTATCAGGAACTCTGCGACGCGTCGGGCCGCGACCGGCTGAAGCCTCGACCTCCAGCGGCATCCCCGGCCGTTTCCCGCTTGCCGACTCAAGCCAAAAGTGGCTATTCTAACGCCTCAAGCATCACAACCGATGTCTCGCGCATGCTCACCGCCGCCCAACTCCGAGCCGCCCGCGCCCTGCTGGGTCTCGACCAACGCCGTCTCGCCGAGGCAGCGGGGTTGTCGCTGCCGACCATCCAGCGCATGGAGGCCAGCGAGGGCAACGTGCGCGGGAACGTCGACTCGCTGGTCAAGCTGGTGGATGCACTGGAGCGGGCCGGGGTCGAGTTCATCGCCGAGGGTGCTGCCACTGGCGTCGGCGGGCGCGGCGTACGTCTGAAGACACCGACCGCCACATCGGAGCTAAGCCCTGAACAGATTGGGGAGTCGCGAACGGAGTCGGCACCATGACGATGGAGACCGCCCTGGCCCTGGCGGGACTCGCGGTCGTGCTGGCCCTCACCTCCGCGGCGGTGTCGCTGCTCGCCAAGCGGGTGCCCGCAACGCTACGCACGGTAGCCACGCCACTGCTCGGGTTGGCCGGGCTGGCGGCCCTGGCAGCAGGCCTCGCCGCGCTGGTCCTCGGGGGCTCGATCCAGACAACGCTGCCGCTCGGGCTCCCCTGGCTGCCCTGGCATATCCGACTCGACGCCCTGGCCGGGTTCTTTCTGCTGCTGATCGGGGTCGTGACCTGCGCCGTCGGGCTCTATGGCCCGGCCTATGTCCGCGGTTTCGAGCACTCAGAGGATTCACTCACCGCCTTAGGCGGATTCAGCGGTCTCTTCGTGACCGGCATGTTGATGGTGGTGCTGGCGGACGACGCCTTCCTGTTTATGGTCGCCTGGGAACTGATGTCGCTCTCGTCCTATTTCCTGGTTGCCTACCACCACGAACACGGTGCCAACCGACGCGCCGCCTTCCTGTATCTGCTGATGGCCCATGTGGGCGGACTCATGATCCTGCTGGCCTACGGGGTGCTGGCGGCCTTCGGTACCGGCTTCTCATTCAACGAACTGCGCGTGGCCCAACTGCCGCCGATGTGGGCTGGGGTGGCCTTCACGCTGGCCTTCGTAGGCTTCGGCATGAAGGCTGGCCTGGTGCCGCTGCATGCCTGGCTGCCGGCCGCCCACCCGGTGGCCCCGTCGCATATCTCGGCCCTGATGTCCGGGGTCATGCTCAAGGTGGCGGTGTACGGCTTCATCCGCGTCGTGTTCGACCTGATCGGTGAGTTCCCCTGGCAATGGGGTGTGGCGGTGCTCAGCATCGGCAGCGTCTCGGCCCTGTACGGCGTACTCGCGGCCATGATGCAGAGCGACCTGAAGCGGCTGCTCGCCTATTCATCGGTCGAGAACCTGGGGATCATTTTCATCGGGTTGGGCCTGAGCCTGCTGTTTCTCAGCACGGGCTTCCGCGCCCTGGGCGCCTTGGCCTTCGTCGCCGCCCTGTATCACTGCCTGAATCATGCGGTGTTCAAGGGACTGCTGTTCCTCGGGGCCGGGGCCATCCTGCACAGTACCCACGAGCGCGACCTGGATCAGATGGGCGGGCTCTTGCGCCGCAAGCCCTGGACTGGACTCTTCTTCCTGGTCGGGGTCTTGTCCATCTCCGCCCTCCCCCCCTTCAACGGCTTCGTCTCCGAGTGGCTGACCTTCCAGGCGGCACTCCAGGCCTGGCAACTGGAGAGCGGGGTGCTGCGTAGCATCGTCCCCATCGTCTCCGCGGTCCTGGCCCTGACCGGGGCACTGGTGGCGGCCACCTTCGTCAAGGTCTACGGGGTCGCCTTCCTCGGCCAGGCGCGCTCGCGCCATGTGCGCCGCGCCCGCCGGGGGCCCTGGGGCATGCAGGCGGGTCAGGGCTGGTTGGCCGTGCTGTGCCTGCTGCTCGGGGCCTTCCCGACCTGGGCCATCCAGCTGATCGACGCGGTGCCCCGCGAGGTGCTCGGCAGCGGCCTGCCCCAGGCCGGCACCCACGGCTGGCTGTGGCTGACCCCAGTGTCGGCGCAGACCGCCAGCTACAGCGGCCCGCTGGTAGTGCTGATGCTCGCCGGGATCGGCCTGACGGCCTTCTGGGGGCTCAACCACCTGTGGGCACGCGGCGCGCCGGTGCGTTGGGTGCGTCGGGGTGACGCCTGGGACTGCGGCTTCGCCCCCCCGTCGCCGCGGATGCAGTACACCGCCACCGCCTTCGCCCAACCGATCCGCCGGATCTTCGGGCTACTGTTTACGATCGACGAATCGGTCACGGAGCAGGAGGACGGCACCACCCGCCATCGGCTGAAGATCGGCGACCGCTTCTGGGGGTGGCTCTATCTGCCCATCGCGGATGCGGTGGAATCGGCGGCAAAACGGGTGGTCCGGCTGCAATCGGGCAGTGTCCGGGTCTATCTCGGCTGGACGCTCGCAACCCTGGTGGGGCTCCTATGGATCATTACCTGACCCTGCCCGGCTGGGGCATCGCGTTCGTCCAGTCATTCCTGTACATCGCCCTGGCACCGCTCTTGGTGGGCTGGGTGCGCAAGGTCAAGGCACGCCTGCAAAACCGGCGCGGGGCACCCTTGCTCCAGGCCTATCGGGACCTCTACAAGCTCCTGGCCAAGGAGGTGCGCGTCGCCCATACCGCTTCCCCACTGTTCCGCGCCGCGCCCTATATCGTCTTTACCGCCACCTGGATGGCGGCGGCGACGGTCCCCCTGCTGGTGGTGGACCTGCCCACCGCGGCCATCGCCGACATCATCGTGCTGGTCGGGCTGCTGGCCCTGGCCCGCGTGTTCCTGGCCCTCGCGGGGATGGACGTGGGCACCGCCTTCGGCGGCATGGGGGCGTCGCGGGAGATGATGATCGGGGCCTTGGCCGAGCCGGCCATGCTGATGGCGGTCTTCACGCTCACCATGACCGCCCATTCCACCAACCTGTCGAGCGTGATCGACCAGCATCTGGCCGATGGCTTCATGCTGCGCCCGTCCTATCTATTCGCCCTGGGCGGGCTGGTACTGGTGGCCATCGCCGAAACCGGCCGCATCCCGGTGGACAACCCGACGACCCATCTGGAACTGACCATGATCCATGAGGCCATGCTGCTTGAGTATTCGGGGCGGCACCTGGCCATGATGGAGTGGGCGGCCCAGATCAAGCTCCTGCTCTACGGGACCCTGATCGCCAATGTATTCCTGCCGTGGGGGATCGGACGCGGGGTCAGCGCCGCCGCCTTGGGGTTGGGGCTGGCCGCGGTGCTGGCCAAACTCGCGGTGCTCGGGGTGGCCCTGGCCGTGGGTGAGACGGTACTCGCGAAGATGCGGATCTTCCGCGCCCCCGCCTTTCTGAACCTGGCGCTCCTGCTGTCGCTGCTGGGGCTGTTGAGCCATGTGATCCTGGAGGTGGGGGCATGAACATGACTACGCTGCCGCTGCTCCAGCAATTGGTGCTGGTGCTGGCGGCGATCGTACTGTTCCTGTCCTTTGTGCTGCTGGCCCAGACCCGGCTGATCTCGGCGATCCACGCCTTTGCCTGGCAGGGCGCGCTGGTAGCGGCGGTGACCTCGGTGGTCGCAGCGACCGGACAGGTGCCGCACCTGTATTTCTCCGCAGCGCTGACGCTGGCACTCAAGGCGATCCTGATTCCCTGGATGCTGCACCGGCTGGTGCGCCGCCTGCAACTGGAGCGTCACACCGAGTCACTGCAGAGCCCCACGCTCGTGACCATGGCCGCGGTGGCCCTGGTGATCTTCAGCTATTGGCTGGTGCTGCCCATGATCCAGGCGGAACTCACCTTCACCCGCAACATCGTTGCAGTCAGTCTCGCGGTGGTGCTGATCGGGCTCCTGATGATGGTCTTCCGCACGCAAGCGGTGGCCCAGGTGCTGGGATTCATGTCGATGGAGAACGGGCTCTTCCTGGCCGCCGTGTCGGCCACCGGCGGCATGCCGCTGGTGGTGGAGTTGGGGGTCGCCTTCGACGTGCTCGTGGCGATGGTGCTGTTCGGCGTCTTTTTCCTGCAGATCCGCGAGAGCATCGATTCACTGGACGTGGACCGGCTCAATCGATTGAGCGAAACCCCTGGTGAGACCAGGACGGAGGGCCAGTGAACGCGCTGACGCTGGTCTTGCTGACACCGCTCCTGGGGGCACTGGTGTTGGGCCTGATCCGCCCGGCGGCGCCCGCTGGCTGGTTCAATCTGGGCGTCTCGGTGGTCTCACTGGGGGCGGCGCTGTGGCTCGGCTGGACGGTGGCACTGGTCGGTGACGCGGTCGACACTGGGCCCGGTTCGATCACCGGTTCCCTCTCCGGCGGCATCGCCGGTCTGGCCTTCCGGGTCGATGCATTCAACGTCTATCTGGTGGTATTGACCGCCTTCGTCGGACTGACCACCAGCATCTTCTCCCGCCCCTACATGCGCCACGTCATCGACACCGGGCGCATCGGCCCGAACCGGCTGCGCACCTATCATTCCATGTACCAGCTCTTCATGTTCACGATGCTGGTCGCGCTCACCACCGACAACCTGGGTGTCATGTGGGTCGCGGTGGAGGGGGCGACGCTCGCGACCGTGCTGCTGGTGTCACTCTACCGCACGCCGGAGGCGGTTGAGGCTGCCTGGAAATATTTCATCCTGTGCGGCGTCGGCATCGCGCTCGCACTGTTCGGCACCGTGCTGACCTATTTTGCCGCCCAACAGGTGATCAGCGACCCCGCGGCCGGTCTGAACTGGAGCACCCTTTACGCCGAGGCCGGACGGTTGGAACCGGCGGTGATGCGGCTCGCCTTCGTCTTCCTGCTGGTGGGCTACGGGACCAAGGTCGGCCTGGTGCCCATGCATCAATGGCTGCCCGATGCCCACTCCGAGGGCCCCACACCGATGTCCGCGGTGCTCTCCGGGCTGTTGCTCAACGTCGCACTGTACGCGGTGGTGCGGCTCAAGATGCTGGTGGACGGCTCACTCGTACACAGTAGCTCCCCGCACCTGGCCGGCTACCTGCTCATGGGGTTCGGCCTCGTCTCATTCATGGTCGCGGGTCTCTTCCTGCACCGCCAGCGCGACATCAAGCGCATGTTCAGCTACTCATCCATCGAGCACATGGGACTCATGACCTTCGGCTTCGGCCTGGGCGGACCGCTCGCCACCTTCGGCGCTCTGCTGCACATGCTGGTGCATTCGCTGACCAAGTCCGCGATCTTCATCACCGTCGGTCACGCCGCCCACATCGCCGGCACCCAGTCGATCGAGCACATCCGCGGCCTGATCCGCACCCAACCGGCGGTCGGCTGGTCGCTCCTGATCGGGGTCGCGGCGATTGCCGGCTTCCCGCCCTTCGGTGTTTTCATGAGCGAATTCCTGCTACTCACGGCCACCATGAAGACGGCGCCCTGGTTCACGCTGGCCCTGCTCTCCGGGCTCGCGGTCGCCTTTGCGGGGCTGTTCCGGCACCTGCACCCCATGGTCTACGGCATTCCCCCGGAGGGCCAACGCCCGGTCGAGGCCAATATGATCCCGGTGGCGGTCCACCTGACGCTCGTACTGTGGCTGGGGCTGGCGATCCCGGCGTTCCTGGCCAATTGGCTGGACCGCGCCACCGGGTTGATCACCGGAACCCGTCTGCTGTGACCTCCCGCAGGGCATCGCTACACATGAACCTCATGCAACGTCAATCGGACCTGCGACCATGAGCCGACGCGACTGGCTCCCGGACTTTCTGGCCCGACTGGCGGCCGAGCACCTGCTCGCCCGTGCGGCGGATGAAGCGCTCCTGGCACCGGCGCTGCGACTGGTACTGGACCCGGAGGACTGGGGCGCCGCGGCCAAGGTCGCGGCGCACATCGGACTGCGCCACGCAGGGGTATGGGCCGACGCGTCCGAGGGCGCCGGTGTCCCGGCCAGCTTTGCCGCCAACCTCGTCGCGGGCGTTGCCGCCGACCTCGACGGCGAACACGACCCGCAACGCATCGCCGTCTATGCCTGCCTGGAGCACCTGGGGGGCTATCTGGTCCTGGAGACCGCGGTACCCCTGGAGCGCCCGGTCCTCCCCTCGCAGACCCCGCATTACCCGGGACTGGACCGCCTGGAGCGCCACTGCCACGACCTGACCGGGGTGGTCTTTCAGGGCCACCCCGATCCGCGTCGCTGGACCCGTCACCAGGCCTGGGAAGAAGACGCGTTTCCACTGCGCACCGACTTCCCGACGGCCGGACGCTCCGGCGGCCGTGTGCCGGCAGATGCCGACTACCCCTTCCTGACGGTCCAGGGCAGTGGGGTCTACGAGATCCCGGTAGGCCCGGTCCATGCCGGTATCATCGAGCCCGGGCACTTCCGCTTCCAGGCCATGGGCGAGGAGGTGCTGCGCCTGGAAGAGCGCCTGGGCTATGTCCACAAGGGCATCGAGAAGATCGCCGAGGGGCGCGACCCGGAGGGGCTCGCCCGGCTGGCGGCGCGGGTTTGCGGCGACTCCACGGTCGCCCACACCTGGGCCGCCTGTCAGGCCATGGAACGCGCCACCGCGTGTGCCGCCCCACCCCGCGCCGACTGGCTGCGTGCATTGATGGCCGAGCGCGAGCGCGTCGCCAATCACCTCGGCGATATCGGCGCGATCTGCAACGACGTGGGCTTCAGCTTCGCCCATATGCAGTGCGCGCGCCTGCGCGAACTGTGGCAGCGGCGCAGTCGCGAACTCTTCGGACACCGGCTGATGATGGACGCCATCTGCCCCGGCGGCGTGGCCGCCGACCTGTCGGCGGACGCATCGGCGCTGTTGCAGGCGGATCACATGGCGCTGCGCGCGGCGGCGATACCGCTGTTCGACGTCATCGACGATCACCCTTCGCTCAACGACCGCCTGATCACCACCGGGCACCTAAGCACCGCGCAGGCCCGCAACCTGGGCTGCACCGGCAGCGTCGGCAAGGCGAGCGGCCTGGCCTTCGACGTGCGCCGTGACTGCCCCTACCCGCCCTACGACATGCTGGAGGTCGTGGTGCCGCAGGAGAGCGACGGCGATGTCGCCGCCCGGGTGCGGGTACGCATGACCGAGATCCAGGAAAGCCTGATCCTGATGGACCGTTTGATCAGGACCCTACCGACGGGAAAGATCCGCGTCCCCTTGCGCCCGGCACCACCCGGGGCGGTCGGTCTCGGGTTGGTCGATGGCTGGCGCGGGGAGATCATGACCTTCGTGCGCTTTGATACCGACGGAGGCATCGCCCGCTTTTTCCCGCGCGACCCGAGTTGGTTCACCTGGCCGGCCCTGGAGCAGCTGATCATGGGCAACATCGTCCCGGACTTCCCGGTGTGCAATAAATCGGTCAATGGGTCCTATTCGGGCGAGGACCTATAACCGCCATGTTTCGCATACTCAAGCAATCACTGAAAACCGGCGTCGTCACCGAGGCGGCGCCCGCCACCGATGATGCGGAGCTGGAACGGCTCGGTATCGAGCTGCGGCGCCACGTCCATGCCCGGCTCGGGCGCAGCCTCGCCATTCGCCAGGTCGATGCGGGCTCCTGCAACGGCTGCGAGCTGGAGATCCATGCGCTCAACAACCCCTATTACGACCTGGAGCGCTTTGGCCTGCACTTCGTCGCCTCCCCGCGCCACGCCGATGCACTGCTCGTGACCGGCCCGGTCTCCCGGCACATGGAGACGGCGCTGCGCCGCACCTGGGCCGCGACCCCGATACCGAAGCTCATCATCGCAGCCGGCACTTGCGCCTGCGACGGCGGTGAATTCGGCGTCTCCTATGCCAGCCGCGGGGCGGTGGAGAACGTCATACCGGTTGACGTGAAGATCCCCGGCTGCCCGCCCGCGCCGTTGGAACTGCTGCGGGGGTTGTTGGCGGCCATTGCGCCGGGTGCGGCACCGAGCGCCGATCCGGGCGATCACCAGAACGACTAGACCTTTCCAGGCGAGACTTGCACAAACGCTAAGAACAAGGACGCAGACCCCGACGATGCAGCCCGAACAGCTTAAGCCCTGTGCAGCCATCCGCGGTATCATCCCCGATGACTTGGTGACTGTACTCAACGGAAATCGTCTGCTACTTATGCGGTCGCGATGGTCAGGGTTTCGTAAGCGATATCCACCGATTCGACCGCGACCTCGTTGCCCTCGGAATTCAGCTCAGTACCGGTGATCTTGGTCGGCCAGGCGTTGTTGAGGGTCCAGGTCATCTTCGGGCTGCCGGTCTCGTCGAGCAGATTGATCACCACGGTGCAACGGGCGATGGTGTTCAGCTTGATCTCGTTGTACCAGTCCCAGAATTTCTCGTCGTTGACGAAGATGCCCTTGCGCATGGTGACATTGCCGACCCGGCTCAGACCGGGCATCTTGATCGGATAGCAGATCGGGCTGTTGCCGTGGCGGTACTCGATCACCTGGGTCTCGCTCTCCAGGCCGTCGACCTCCTGGAAGCTCACCGAATCGTCCTCGCCCAATTTGACCGAGAAATAGAACTTGGGCAAGGGCCATACGTTGTCTTGAACTTCACCTGTCATGGCGACTCCTCATTGTGGAATAGTGTGAATGCGGGCGATGGCGCTGGGCACGGATCAGGCCACGCCCTCCATCTTCTGCTTGAAGGTCAGCTCGATGAACTCGGCCGGATGAATCATCTGCACGGTGACCTGCACGACCATGTAACCGTTGAGGATGTCCAGGCCGGTCATGGTGCTGCCAAGCCCGCACTGCACCGAGAAGGCCTCGTCGGCCTTGGCCCCCATCAAACCGCCCTGCGCCCACAAGCCCTGCAGGAAGTTGGAGACCATCGCGACCACCGCGGTCCAAGTGTTGCCGTCGTTAGCGGCGAACACGCACGGCTGCAACGCGGCCTTGATCGACTGCTCGATGTAGATCAGCGTGCGCCGCACCTGGATGTAGCGGTAATCGTTGCTGTTGCCGTCCAGGGTACGCGCACCCCAAACGATGGTGCCGCGCCCGACGAAATCGCGAATCGCGTCCACGGCCTTGCCGTCCACCGGCACGTTGAGGTCGCCCTGCTGCTGGTCGGTCAGCCTATAGGTCGGCCCGTTGACGTTGCTCACCGCGATGTTGGCCGGTGCGTTCCAAACGCCGCGACTGTTGTCCACGGTGGTGAAGACCCCTGCGATCGCCCCACTCGACGGCAGGATGCTGGCCTTGTCGGCGATGATGCTCAAGATGTCGCCCAGCAGTGGCAATGCGCCCAGCAGGTTCCGATTGCTGGTCTTTCCCCCGTCGGTGCTCGCCCATTCGGCCGCGATTTTCGCGATGTCGGCGCAAATCCGGCGAAAGCTGGTATCGCTGTAAACGTCTTCAGTGTACCTATTTCCATCGGTGACTATACCGTCCGCGCGATACAGGGAGTAGTCCTGCCAACCCAGTATTTGCATCAAGATGGGCCTGGATGTCTCGGCGATGTTGTCGTAGCTATAGTCCGTGGCATCGACCACGCTGGTGTCGAGAAACGGGAAATAGCCCATGCCGTAGCTCAGGTTCTCCGAGCCGACGTCCGTCCGGAACTGCGCGATAATCTGATCCAGCGTTGTCTGGTCTGTTGCGGACAGACTGCCGTAGACGTCGAGGATCGCCACCCGGTCTTGCAGACTCCCCGCCTGCTTCAGCATCGCATCCACCACTGCCTGAAAATCACCCGATACCCACGCCGGGCCCTTATCCGGGTCTGTTGGCGGAAGCAGCACCGCATCGGGAACCACCAACATGGTCGGCCCGGAGATGTCGGCAACGGCCGCCAAACCATCGAGCAGGGGCTGCTTTTCCACCTTGTTGTCGTCAGGACTGTAGCGACCTACCGAAACCACGTACGCGTTGCCGCCACCATTGGCGTAGAAGAGCTTCAAGCTTTGGTACAGGTTAAATTGGGTTGTGCCTTGTTGTTTCAGGCGGTAGTAGGCCGGTTTGGGTACATCCGGGTCGCTCTGATCGATCACCTTGAAGTCGTATTTTCCGGCATTAATGTCGCCATCGACTGTGACTGCAACGATATCGTAGGTGGGCTGATAGGCGAATCCAAATATCTCCGTATAGTCCGCAAGGCTGGAGATCTTGACCGGTTTGAGATAGACCGGTTGGCCGCTGATCTCGGCCTTCTCGGTGTAGCCGATGAAGGCCGGCACGGCGGTCTGCACACCCACAACGGAGGGCGGAAAGGCGCTCAACTCGGTGAGATAGACGCCCGGTGTGGTGAGTTGATTGAACTTGGGACCTGCCATCGTTGCCTCCGTATCAGGTGGTGGACGAAGTCGAGGCGATGCGGTGAGCCGCTGACGCGCGCGGGTACCAGCCCCTCGATCACGTCCGACTCGCCGCTTGCGCCTCTTGGGATAAACGAGGCGGACGGGCGAGGTGTATGCGAGACCACCGCAGCACTCGGGATCGGGCGCAGAACGGTGCAGACGTGGCGTCGTCGGTGGACGCCTAACACCGAGGGTAGCGCTGAGATGCTTGTCCAATGCCCCACCATCCGGCGCACCCCCGACCTTCACCCCGGAGCAGATGTTCGCGATTATCGCGTTAGCCTCTGAGCCCCCACCGGACAGCGGGCGTGAGATGACGCATAGACCCAGCGCGAACTCGCGGGAGCATGCCCATCGTTCAGCACTAGCGACTTAAGGTGCTATTCGCCGCGCGCGCACAACGGGCTCGGTCATGGCCGGACGCGCACCGCACTTGACGAAGAAATTGCTTGTGGACTAAGCCGATCCTGGCTGCGACGCTTGGGCTGCAGCGGGATTGGTCGAAGACAGGGGAAAGTAACGCGGGAGTCCACCCGGGCGATGGGCACCCGGGTGTATGCAGGTCGGCGAGGCACTGATTCTGCATCCGAGCAACTCCTGGCAAGTGGCCCAAAGGATTTTTCAAACGTGATTTTGAGTGTACGCTGATTTCCGTTTTGCTGTCGAGCGCCATGTGCTCAGGCAGCCACTCCAGATTTGACCGAGATAACGCGGTGCGATCGCCGGGAACGGTATCAAAGGGGGTCGACACGGACCATAAGACAGCGATCTCGCAAACAAGCTTGGGGTCGAATCGCCGCCGACGGGGCGGACGATGGGACGGAGGAGGTGGGGAGCGGACGTGCGCGGCCTTCAGGCTCCTGAAATCCGATACCGGCCGCATCGGCCTGGCCAGCGTCGAGCATGAAGCCGCGAAGCTGAGCCTGTTGCGGGCCTTGGAACTGCCCGCCAGGGCCTGGACGGACACCGCGCCGAAACTGTTGCCCCGTTACCGCGCCCGGGCGGCAACGGAGTCGGTGCGCGACCTGCGACGCCCTGCCCTCGCGGTGCGCTAAACCCTACTGTCGGAGTCTTACTGGCAGCGCCGCGGCGAGATCACCGACGGACTCATCGATTTCCTCGTCCAGCTCGTCCATCGTTTCTCGCTGGCGGGCGATGTAATCACCGGGGCCACGGCGCGTGCAAGGTGCGTGGTCACCGCTGGCAGAGGCAAGCGTGTCGGGGCCGCCTGATCTTCGACTGGACCCGGATTCATCCAATTCCCTCGTTCTGCTGACCCGTGCCCTCTTCGTCTTGGGCGCATCGCACAGCGAGCTTGCCGAACTGATCGGTCGACTTGGTCATCCATTCGCCGCCACCGACGAGACCCAGATGGTCCTCGCGGAGGGGGCCTAGGGCAGCCCCGAGTTGCAGCCGCTCGGCGGTGAGACCGCAGTGACGGCCATCGCGGGGCTGTGGAGCGCCTGGCCGGCAGCGCAGGCCGAGACCGCTGGGGCACTACACCCCAACCTCGCTGACGCCAGTGCATCAGCCGTACGGCTTAACCGCCAGGCATGGAAGAGCGTCGGCACATCGGTGCGCCACTCGCGCAGCACCACCGATACCGCCAGGTCTTCCAAGCCAGCCAGGATACCCAGAGCGAGCACCAGCATTATCCCAATCCCGTCGGACTGCAAGACCAGCAGCGAATAGAACGCGAGGAACAGCGCGAACCCCCACACCTTAGACGACCACAGGTGATAGCTCGCCTCGCGGCGGAATTTGGCATAGGCGAAAGCATACCGAGCAACTCCCAGCCCGGCCAGGACAGCGATGAGTCCTGCGTGCCGGGCGATCACCTGCGGGTACAGCCACCAGAGCGCGAACAGTGCGGCCAGATGGAACAGCAAGTCCACCAGTGAATCGAGTCGCCGCAACCGGGGCGTGACGATGTTCAGGTGCCGCGCAATCGCGCCATCGAAATAGTCTGACACGGCAGCGACGGCCAGACAGGCGGCGAAGGCGACCGGCACTGGGGCAAAAAGCGCCAGCAGGACGACACCCAGCGCGAGACCCGCGCGCAGCAGGGTGAGCAAGAGAGGGATCTGGGTCACACTCAGCAATCGATCTTAAGTGTCTGGATAATAATCCGCATCAAACAATTGCTGGAGCGAATAGCCGCAGGTCGGCGGAAAATCGGCTTCATCCATGCCGGTCTCATCCGCCGCCCAGCGCAGCGCGCTGTCGTAGGCGTCCACCAGGAGTTCGGGAAGCTTTGGCCGCAGGCTGGGGCTGTCGTCCAAGAGCCGACTGATCCGCTTGCGTTGCTCGATCAGGGTCCGCCGCCAACTCTTGGAACGTTGTTCCGGCTGGTATTCCCACTTGAGCAGGTGCGCCAGGAGCACCATCAGCCGACTCTCCAGACTCCGCAGTTCAGTCTTGCCCATGGACTCCAATTCCTCGGCGAGATTGATGGCGTCGATCTCGGAGAACCGCCGCTCGCGCACCAACCGGGCCGTCTGCGTAGCCCAGCCGTAGAGATCTTGGTCGTAGAGAGACTGCTGCATGGTCACCGCTGCTTATTCAGACTCTCCTGCAACAAGGCGCCGAAGCTGCCCATGGTCTTCTCAGACGCCGGCTCGGCGGTCTTGGCCGCGCCGGTGCCGGCACCCTTGGCGGAGACCGGCTTGGGCGGTGCGTAGTTGCGCACATCCGGGATGTCGGAGGGCTGTTTGGAGGCGTCCAGGGTCAGGCTGATCCGGCGCCGCTCCATGTCGACCCCCAGCACCGTCGCCTCCACGCTGTCCCCGATATTCAGGACCTCACTCGGATGGTTGATCCGCCGCCCGGCGGCCAGTTCGCTGATATGCACGAGCCCGTCCACCCCGGGGGCCAACTCCACGAAGGCGCCGAAGGGCTGGAGGCGGCTCACGGTGCCGGTGACCCGCGTGCCGGCCGGGAAGCTCTCCACCGCATCCGCCCAAGGGTCCCGGGACAGTGCGCGAATGGACAGCGCGATCTTGTCCCGCCCCTTGCCGTCCTTGGACGGTTCGATGCGCAGGATCGCCACCTCCACCGCCTGGCCCGCGGTCAGGAGCTCGCTCGGGTGCTTGATGTGGCCGAAGGCGAGTTCGCTGATATGGATCATGCCCTCGATACCGCCGATGTCCACGAAGGCGCCGTAATCCTTGATGCTGGTGACGATGCCGGGAAGTGTGGCACCCTCCTTGATCTGGGCACGGGTCTCGGCGGCGCGCTGGCGTTGTTCCTCTTCGAGGATGGCGCGGCGCGAGACCACCAGATTGGGCCGGCGCCCGCCCTCGATCTTGGTGATACGGAAGTCGAGCCGTTGACCCACGAACTCGGACAGGTCCTCAACGAAGCGGATATCGATCTGGGAGCCCGGGCAAAAGCCGCGCATCCCCGCAATCAGCACCTCCACCCCGCCCTTGACCGCCCCGGTCACCTGGCCATGCACCGGCAGGCCTTGGTGGTAGGCCTGGCGTACCTCCTCCAGACCGTGGTATTTATGTCCATGCTGACTGCCGAGCAGGAGAAAACCGGCGTCCGCATCTTTACCGGTCACCGCCGCTTCGATCGCGTCGCCCACGGCGACCTTGAGCTCACCCTCGGGTGTGCGCAGGGCCGCCAAGTCCATCCGCCCCTCGGTCTTGCCGCCTAAGTCAATGAATGCACAGTCTTCGCCGATGGCGACGACGGTGCCGCGCACCTTCTCGCCCACCTTGGGCTCGGCCTGCTTCGCGGGCTTGGCCTGGTTGAACTGCTTCAAGAGGTCTTCAAAACTATCGGAACTGGACATCACTGTGCTCTGGACGATGGGCAGGGATGGGCGGTGAGGCCCGGGCTGTGCCGCAAGTCGTGCGGTTGTGCCCAGTATACCCGCACAACTGCATCGACTCTTGCGTACGCGGCGCCGACGCTTCGCGCCGCCGATGCTATAGTCTGCCATCTCACTGACATCATCACCGGCAGGGCCACCCAATGACAGCGAAAACGATCCTGATGCTGGTCGGCGACTTCGTCGAGGACTATGAGGCGATGGTCCCCTTCCAGATGTTGCAGATGGTCGGACACACCGTCCACACCGTCTGTCCGGACAAGGGCCCCGGGGACTGTGTGCGCACCGCCATCCACGACTTCGAGGGCGACCAGACCTACAGCGAGAAGCCCGGGCACCTGTTCGCCATCAACACTGACTTCGCCCTAGTGGACCCGGCCGCGTACGACGCGCTGATCATCCCGGGCGGGCGCGCCCCCGAGTACCTGCGACTCAACCCGCGGGTGATCGAGATCGTGCGGCAGTTTGCCGCCAGTGATAAGCCGATCGCCTCCATCTGTCACGGCCAGCAGATCCTGGCCGCCGCCGGCGTGCTGGACGGCAAGCGCTGCACCGCCTACCCGGCCGTACGCCCGGAGGTGGAACGCGCCGGCGCCCACTGGTGCGAGGTCAACGAGAACGCCTCCAACGCCTACACCGACGGCAACCTGGTCACCGCCCCGGCCTGGCCCGCCCACCCGGAGTGGATCCGCAAGTTCCTTCAGGTGCTGGGCAGCCGCATCGAGGCGTGAGCAGCGTCGATGCAGCACCAGGTTTTCGTCTATGGCACCCTCCTGCGCGGTGAGGTCAATCACGAGTTGCTGGCCGGGGCACAGTTTCTGGGGCCCCACCGGACCGCGCCCTGCTTCAGCCTGGTGCTGCTGGGCGCCTACCCCGGAGCGGTGCGGACCGGCGCGACGGCGCTCGTGGGCGAGGTGTTTCGACTCGACACGGGCGGCCTCAGACAACTGGACCGGCTGGAGGAATACCCCAGGCTCTATACCCGCCGGCGGTTGCCGACCCCCTACGGCAGCGCCTGGGTCTATCTCTACCGCGGCCATCGGGGGGACCGGGCGCGGCTGCCGGGCGGCGACTGGCGCGCCCTGGTCGCCGACCCGCAGTCCTGCCGCGCCGCCGGGGTGCGCCACACCCGTGACCCCAAGAACCGTCCACGTCGACAGTCGACGTGGTGCAATGATTCGTCCGCGTGAGGGGGATGTTCGCATGTCCGAAGAAGGCCTCTTTACCATCCACCTGGAGCAGCAGGAAGGCTTCCAGATCACCGCCAAGTTCGACTGGAAGCGCGCCCCTGACCTGCTCATGGATGAGGGCCCGCCCTTAGGCGAACAGGCCGGACCCAACGCCTCGCGGATGCTGGCGGCGGCGGCGGCCAACTGCCTCGCGGCCAGCCTATTGTTCTGCGTGTTCAAAGACGAGCCCCCGGCCAACTGTCTGCGGGCGGAGGCCAGCTGCGGCGTGGCGCGCAACGACAAGAAGCGCCTGCGAGTCAACCGGATCGAGGTCAGGTTGATCGTCGCCGACGTGGTCAAGGAGGCCCCCCGCTTCGCGCGCTGCAAGGACCTGTTCGAGGACTTCTGTGTGGTTTCGGCGAGCATCCGCCAGGGCATCCCGATGCTGGTCACCATCCTGGACCAGTCCGGCGAGGTCCTGCACCAGTCGGCATGACCTGGCTGTTGCGTCAACCGCCCATTTGGGTCGCCGGGGCCGAGCCCTTGGTGCGGCGGATCGTCGCGGGTCTGACACTACTGGGCCGGCGCGTCCAGGTGCGGCCCGTGGCAGACCTCTCCGACCTCAAGGCCTGCCGGACCCTGGTCCTGGCCGATCCGCCGGAACCGGCCGAAGTGATCGCCAACCTGCTCGGACAGCTCAGCACCCGCGGCGGACGGGTCGCGCCGCTGCGCCTCATCCTGATGCACCAGGCGGACCCGCCGCCGACCCTGCCAGATCTCGACCCGGACGGCCCCATCACCCTGGAGACCTTTGCGCTCGAGGACCGGGCCGCCCGGGTGCTGCTCGCGCGCTGGCCCCTGCACTGCGGTCTGGACCCGGTATTCGGTCAGGTTCCCCACCTGCTGCTGGTCGGCTTCGCCCCCCCGGCACGCGCGCTGCTGGCCCAGGCCCTGCGCCTGATTCCCTACGGCGAGTGGCGGCCGCGGGTGACCGTCGTGACCGCGCAGGCGCAGGCACAGACCGACTTCACGCTGGCCTACCCACACGCGGGCGAGGTCGCTGAAATCCAATGGGTTGGACCGGACCTGCCAGGGCTGGCCCAGGCGCCGCCCGTGTCGCTGGTCCTGGTGTGCTCGGACCCACCGGTTGCCGCGGCCAGCGCGGCAGCACGCACCGTGCGGCGGCTGGCGCAGGCACAGGGAGTCTCCCCGCCGATCCTGCTGGAGGTGGGAGACGCGGTCCCGTCCGGCACCCTGGCAGACTGGGACGGCCAAACCTTCCCCTTTTCCTATCTGGACGAGGCCTGCCGGCCTGCGGTGCTGTTCGATGGTCTGGGTGATGAGCTGGCCAGGACTATCCATGAGAGCTATACCGACAGTATCGCCGCCCAGGGACGCGACCCGGAGCGGGAGCCGGCCGGGCGCCCCTGGTCGCGGCTCAGCGCATCCTATCGCGACGCCAATCGGCACCAGGCGGACCACCTGTGGGCCAAGCTCGCGGTGATGGACTGCCGGGCGATCCAGGAAGAGCGGGTGGATTCATTCACCTTCGCCCCCTTGGAGGCGGAGCGCTTGGCGGTGATCGAACACCTGCGCTGGGCCGCGGACCGTCACCTGGACGGCTGGAGCTACGCCCCGGTGCGGGACAACGCCCGCCGGCACCACCCCCAACTGATCCCCTATCCCGACTTGAGCGAGCCGATGAAGGACCTGGACCGCTTTGCCGTACGTGGCGTGCCCACCCTGCTGGCCCGCTCGGGGCTCGGCGTCGTGCGGATGCTGATCCTGGGCCTGCCGCCACCCGTCGCGGACTGCCCCGCGGACGAGCGCGTGCAGCAGCTCGCCGCGCAGGTATTGGAGCGGCTGGTGGCGCGCTACCCGGACCGCTCACTCGTCATCGCCGGCACCCTGGCCGATCCGGCCGCGCGCCTGGTCACCCGCATCGCCTTGGAGCAGGCCGGGGCCGGACTCTTTCTGCTCTGCCCACAGCCGCTGCGTGAAACCCTGGCGACGCAGCCGGATGAGGCCGCGCGACTCGATCTGCTCGGACTCCTGACCCATGCCGAGCGGCGTATCGCGCTCCCGGGGGCGGGTGAGTTGGAGCACTGGTTCGCCACGCGCGCGGAGATCAGGATCTGCCTGGGCACCGCGCCCGCCGCGGCGGGGGCGGCCAAACGGGTGGTCCTGGACCCGCTCGGCGGACAGGTCGAGTGGGGATTTGAATACTGAGACCGCCGCACCGCTACCGGCCGGTGCAGGTACTGAAATTGACCGCCCCACCGATGACGTCACCCCACACCCATTGCTCGCTCCTGGAGCCCTCCCCCATGTCCGATCTCGCCACCGCACTCGCGCAATGCCTGGCCCGAGTCCAGCGCCCCGGCGACTTCTATGCCACCGGCACCTTTGACCTGCACCCGCCCCGTCTGGAGGTCGAGGGCGTCGGCGCCATCGCGCTGCCACTGCTGTCCATGCAGGCCGAGCAAATCAAGTCAATCGCCGAGCAGGCACCTTATGGACGCGGCACCGAAACGCTGGTGGACACCCGGGTCCGGCGCACCTGGCAACTCGACGCCGCCCGGGTACAGATCACTGGCCGGCGCTGGGCCGAGGACCTGGCTGCCGTGGTGACGCGGGTCGCTGCCGCGTTTGGCGTGACCGGACGGGTGGAAGCCGAACTCTACAAGTTGCTGGTCTACGAGGAGGGCAGCTTCTTCCTCTCGCACCGCGACACGGAGAAATCGCCCGGGATGTTCGCCACCCTGGTCGTCGTCCTGCCCGGGGACTTTGCGGGCGGGGAGTTGCTGGTGCGGCACCGGGGTCAGGAGGTCCGGCTGGACCTGCACCGGGACGAGCCGTCCGAGGCCGCGTTTGCCGCCTTCTATGCGGACTGCCTGCACGAGGTCCTGCCAATCCGGTCCGGCCACCGGCTGACCCTGATCTACAACCTGATCCGCCCGGATGGTGAACAGCTCCCCCAGCCGCCTGATTACGACACCGAGCAGGCCCAGTTGACGGCGCTGCTGCGCGATTGGGGCAACCCGCGGCACTCTGCCCCCGCGCTGCCCCTGAAGCTGGTCTATCCGCTGGAGCACGCCTATACCGAGGCCGAGTTGGGATTCGACACCCTCAAGGGCACGGATGCCGCGATCACCGCCGTGGTGAGCGCCGCCACCCGCGCGGCCGACTGCGACCTCTTCCTGGCACTCGCGAGCATTGAGGAATACGGCTACGCGGAATGCGGCGGGGATTGGCATGAGCCCGAGTTCGAGGTCGGCGAAGTCACCGAAAGCAGTGAGTCGCTCCACGACTGGCGCCACCCGGACGGCACCCGGCCGGCCATGGGCGCCCTGCCCTTCTGCGGCGACGAGGTCGCTCCGCCAGGGGCATTCGCGGCCGGGGACGACGCGGAGCCCGAGTTTTCCGAGGCCACCGGAAACGCGGGCGCCTCCTTCGAGCGCACCTACCAATGCGCCGCGCTCGTCCTCTGGCCCCACGCCAACCGGGCGGCCGTCCTCGCGGCTGGGGGCCTGGAGGTCAGCCTGCCGTTCCTGGGGGAGCTGGTGCGGCACTGGGAAGCGGCCGGCCGGGCACCCGCGGACCCATTGCGCGCGCAGGCGCGCGCACTCGCCGCCCAGATCGGCGCCACCTGGCCACAACAAGACTGGGCGCGCAAAGAGGCGAGCGAGGCCGGCCGGACCCGGGCACTGCTCGATGCGCTGGCGCGCCTCAACGACCCCGAGTGCGCCGCGGTCTTCCTGGCCGGACAGTCCGCGGTCGGGGCCTATGGCCCGCACGACAACGAGCAGCTGGCGGCCATGCTCGCCCGGCTGCCCAGCGCGCGCGCCGCGAACCTGCTGGCGGCCATCGTCGCCGGCAACGCACCCCGCCAGCCGGCCGCCTGCGCAGACCTATTGGGGCGCATGAGCGCGGACCCCGCGGGCGGGCCAGAGCCCTGGCGCGCTGCGGCACTCGCACTGCTCGCCGCGCTCACCACGCAAGAGCAGCCGCCACCCAGCCCCCCGTTCGGTCTGCACCCGCGGCGCGAGCCCCCAACCCCCGAACTGGTCGTCCAGGCCCTGACCGCACTCGGGCGGATCGACCCAACACTGGCCGACCGGGCGCTGGAGCATTTCATGGCACACCCCGAACGTTACGGCATGGACAACATCCTACTCCCCGCCGCCCTCGTGCTACACGCCGCGACCGTCGCGGGTCCGCGAACCACGGCCGTTGCGGCGCTACGCCAGAGCGTCCTCGCACATCTGAACCAACGCATCGCCGAACCGCTGGAGCCACCGGCGGATCTCAGCCGCCCGGCGGGCCTCACCTGCTCCTGCAACGATTGCCAGGGTCTCTCCCGCTTCCTCGCCTCCCCCATGGAGTCGATCTGGCGGCTCAAGGCCGCGCAGAACGCACGCACCCATGTGAGCGAGGTGGCGAGGCACAGCGGCAGCGACCTGAATCTGGCCACCGACAAACGGGGTAGTCCCCATACCTTGGTCTGCACCAAGAACCAGGCGAGTTACGAACGGCGGGTGCAGCAGCGGACACAGGACCTGGAGCAGCGAGGACGGCTGGAGCATTGACATGGCGAAATCATCGCGTTTACCAAGGGCGAGTCTCGTTATCAAAGGCTTATGCCTTAGCTTCCTGTTGGCTTTGAATGCGCCGCAAGCACTCCAGGCGGCGGGCCACGCGACGATCGTGTCGTTGACCTTCGACGACGGTTTGATGCAGTCGGCCGCCATCGCGCCGCTGCTCGACACCGGATTGCCGGCGACCTTCTACGTCAACTCCGATGCGATACGCCGGTCCGGGCGCATCAACAATGGCGATTTTCTGACCAAGCGCGAACTCGATACGCTGTTTTACAACGGCGACGACATCGGCGGACACACCATCGACCACGTCGACCTTGCCACACTGAGCGAGGTGGCCCAGCGCAAGGCCATTTGCGATGACCTGAAGCAGTTGCGGCAGTGGTATGGCAACGCTGTGTATTCGTTCGCCTATCCCTTCGCCTCCACCGGCCCCGCCACCCGGGACATCGTGGCCGGCGGCTGCCCCGGCACCTACGGCCCCTTCCATAAGCCGATCGGCAGGTACGAAAGCGCGCGCAGTGTCGGCGCATCGGGGGACTGCCCAACCTGTCCTGCGGCAGAGGCACTGCCCCCACCTGACCCCTATTTCCTCTACAGCAACGAAAGCGTGATCGCAACCGACAGCCTGGCCGCCTTGCAGCACCACGTCACAGCGGCCGAGGCCCACGGCGGCGGTTGGGTGACGATGGTCTTTCACAAGATCTGCGATGGCTGCGACCTCTATTCAGTGAACGAGGACACCCTGGTGCGATTCCTGTTCTGGCTGAAACGGCGCGCGGTACACGGCACCTATGTGAGGACCATTCACCAGGTCATCGCGGGAGACTACCCTGGCGCCCCCCCGCACAGCCGCGAGGGCCGCCCTCGTGACTGACTGGGCAGTGATCGCCCAGCACATCGCCTCGGCCACCGGCCAGCCCTTCGCCCCCACCGCGGCCGCGCGCCCGGTGGGCGGCGGCTGCATCAACGACGCGGTGATTTTAACCGCCGGAGAGCGTAGCTATTTCGTCAAGACCAACGCCGCCGCCCGGCACACTATGTTCGAGGCGGAGGCCGCGGGGCTCGCCGAGCTCGCCGCAGCCGGCGCGCTGCGCGTACCAGCGCCGGTCTGTTGGGGCCAGACCGCGACCCGCAATTTCCTGGTACTGGAGCGGCTGGAACTGGGTGGACCCACCCGCGGCGCCACCGCCGGACGACAGTTGGCCGAGTTGCACCGCAGCGGATCGGCGACCTTCGGCTGGTCGCGGGACAATTTCATCGGCGCCACCCCCCAGTCCAATACCCCAAGCCATGACTGGGCCGCCTTCTGGCGCGACCAGCGGCTGGGATTCCAGCTCGAACTGGCCGCACGCAACGGCTATGCCCGCGGCCTACAGGACGCCGGGGAGCAGCTGCGCTGCGACCTCGACGCCGTGCTGACCCACCGACCCCAGCCGGCACTCCTGCATGGTGACCTGTGGGGCGGGAACCTGGGCTGGCTCCCCGATGGGGCGCCGGTGATCTTTGACCCGGCGGTCTACTATGGAGACCGTGAGGCCGATCTGGCCATGACCGAACTCTTCGGCGGTTTCGGTGCGGATTTCTACGCGGCCTACCGGGAGGCCTGGCCGCTGGACCCTGGCTACACGGTCCGCAAGACCCTCTATAACCTCTACCACATACTCAACCATCTGAATTTATTTGGCAGCGGTTACCTGGGACAGGCGCGCGGGATGATCGACCGACTGCTGGCCGAGGTGCGCTGAGGGTGGAGATACTGACGGTTGCGCCGCCGACGGAGGCGCAACCCACGGGCTCAGTGACAACCGTGTAGGGCGTTCGGGTAGGGGTCACCCTTCTCGTCGACGAAGATGCGCAGGATGGCCCAGTCGGAGGGGTTACCGAGGATGGCGTGATTGGCGACGAGGAGCGACTTGTTCGCGTCGTCGAAGGCCATGGTCGCGGGACCGTCGAGCGGGAGGGCACTGCCCGCGGGGCCGCTGATGCGCGTGATCTCGGTCCCGCCCTCATCGAGCACGGCGATCTGGTTCGAGCCGGCGAGCGAGACATAGAGCCGGCCCGATTTGCCAAACACCAGGCTGTCCGGCGCCGCGAAGCCCGTGAAGGTCGCGAACAGTTCGATGTCCGCCGGGGCCGGCTGGTCCACCAGCGGGATGCGATAGACGTGCCCGACGGTCAGGTCGACGGGGTCGAAGGTCTCGTTGACGTAGACATAGGTGCGATCCGGGCTGAGCTTGATGCCGTTGGCCCCGAACGGCAGCGGTGCCGCGAGGTTGCCCGCCAGCAGCGGGCTCTGGAACCAGGGTTCGGGCGCGCCGCCGCCGGGTGCGACACGAAAGATCGTCGCCTGGAGCGAGTCAGTGATGTAGAGATAACCGCTGTCGTCGAAGGTCATTTCGTTGGAGATCGGCGGCAGATCGACCAGGGTCGGCGAGCAAGGCGAGGCACCACCGGGGGAGCATACCGGCAGGTCCGGCAGGGCCGTGGCATACCCAGACTGCGTGTACGCTTGGCCGTGACGTTCGATCCGCACGACGCCCAACTGCGTCGAGAGGACGTAGACATTGCCGTTGCCGTCGACCGTGATGCCGCTCAGCGCGTGCTCCTGCGTCCTGTCCTCGCCCGCGATCGGGATCTCGGTGAGATGCCGGCCAGTGGATTTCTGGATGACCGTGACCACACTCGGACCCTTGCCGCTCGTACCGAAGGTCGCCGGTCCGGCGACGTACACGAGGTCTGCAACGACCGCCACCCCTTCCGGGTAGCCGCCGTTACAGCCGGGCTGTCCGGCGCAGTAGGCTGCCTGCGGGGGGATGGTCGCGAGTACGCTCCCGTCACCGAACACACGCGACTTGCCGCCCGCCGCCAGATCGGTGGCGCCGACCGCCAGGACCAAGCCGCAGGCCGCCGTCTGAATCAAACGCTTCGACATTTTGTTCACTCCTCATCGCATCTTGTGGACGCGCTCGCGGCGCTGCCTGCCCGGGCGCTTGGGTGTCATTCGGCGGGAAGGACGCAGGGACTGTTCCCCCCTTGCGCTACCGCCCACATGGCGCGCCGGGCCGACCCCAAGGCCGCCAATTCGGCAAGAGACACGAGATTCAATCTCCACAGAGCGAGTGTAGCCCCGACTTTAGGCCCATCAGCACTGCCGCGTCAGGTGGTGAGGCGGTAACTGGGGCAGTCCGAGGCCAGTGCAAGCATAAGATTTATGCTAAATATTGCGCGGGCGGATGATAGAGATGAGTCGGGCCGAGCCGGGCACCAGCGGCGCCCAACCCGTCGGCAATTCCAGCCGGGCCAGGGTCCCGGTGGCGAGCAGCTTGCCGTCGTCCGAGGGCTCCAGAGGATCGCCGCACAGGTGTTCGAGCAGTGTCTCGAGCCCCGGATTGTGGCCGATCAGCAGGACCCTGGACGCGCTCGGAGGACAGCGCCCGAGCACTCCGAGCAGTGCGCTCAGGGTCGCCTCATAGATCTTGGGGTCCCAGGCGATCCGATCCTTGTCGATGCCCAGTGCTTTGCACACCTTGACCGCCGTCTGGCGGGCGCGCTCGGCCGGCGAACTGACGACATGATCCGGCACCAGCCCCTCGCACAGCAGCCAGGCGCCGATCTTGGGCGCGTCATGCTTGCCGCGCCCGGTCAGGGGGCGATCGAAATCTGCGCCGGCGCCGGAGTCCCAGTCGGACTTGGCATGGCGCAATATCAGGAGTTCAGGGGACATAGAAGTGGTACTCGTGGTCACACAAAGGCAGTCATGGCGGCGCGCCCCGCAGCCGGGCGACTCGCGAACTGTTAAGCCAGCTTAACACGCCGTTCCGACGACCAGCCTGCGGCGCGGTTTCCGACCGACACCGGGGGGAAGTAGACTTCAGTGAACGGCCCCGCAATAGTTCACGCAGTCCTCCAGGGTCTCGAAGGGTACCCGGCCGCCGCAGCCGCTGTAGTTGAATGATTTGCAGCGGTTGCTGCGATAATCGTAGTAGAACTTCCGGTAGTGGCCGTGACAGCTGCCCACGCCGGGCTTGGCCACACAACTGACCGGCAGGTCCTCCGGATTGCTGACCACGGACTGGCCGCCCCCGCCACAGCCACCGAGCAATACCACCGCCACCAGCATCCAGCACCAACACACAACACGCATAAGGCCCCCAAGCAACACCCGACACCGATCGTACAGGGCGGAGATTCTAGCCTTATCCGGGGACACACTCACTGCGGGTCGCGGCGGCCGACCGGGTACCGCGTCGATTTCAGTCGTGCTACCTTCGCCGCCACGCGCTTGGGGCGTCGCCTGGGGCGCGGCGCCCGGACACGCACCGAACCAACAGATCCCGGAACTAACCGATGCTCAACAGCAAGACCCGACGCCGATCGACCGCCTTGACCCTGGCCATCACCCTGGCCGCTGGAGTCGGCCGTACGGCCTGGCCCTACGAGGTCAACGACACCCTGGAAATCAGCGGCATCTTAACCAGTGCCGCGCAATGCCAGCAGATCACCCGCGGCGCCCCCCACGGCACACTCTGCCGTGGCGCGGTTGTCTTCCAGCCAGAGATCACCTACAACGCAACCAAACAGGACCAGTTTTTCGCCAAGCTGGGCTTTGCCGCCTGGAACGGACTGAACCCGGTATCCCCCTTCGCGCTTGCCCCTTGGGCCGCCGATCTGGCAGCCAATGTCACGCACATCGGCGGCAGCAACCGCAATAACCTGCTTGAAGCATGGTACGCACACACCTTTGAGTTCGCGACGGCCAACACCGTCCAGATCACCGGTGGCATCATCGATCCGGGCGTCTATGTCGACCAAAACGCCTTTGCCAACGATGAAGCGACTCAGTTCATGAACGAGGTATTCGCCAACGCGCACAACGCCGTCATCCCCAGCTATCACTGGGGCGGGGTGCTCGTGTGGAAGGTCGGCAACTGGGCATTGAGCGGCGTGGGCACGAGCGTCCCGCAGAACAGCGACGGCTACCACTTCGAATGGTTCGCCGCGCAAATCGATTACAAACTCCAAACCACACTGGGAGAAGGAAACTACCGATTGATGTCTGTCCGCACGTCCCGCTCCTTCTTGAGCCCGGCGCCCACGGTGGACCCGAACGCAAGCCCGGTCACGGACCCGCCCCCAGCCAGCAGGCAGCGCCGCGCCGGCCTGGCACTGTCCTGCGACCAAGATCTGGGCAAGGTAGTGGGCGTTTTTCTGCGTGTCGGCTGGCAGACGCAACACGCCTTGGTGGACTATGGGGCCGAGTACTCCGGCGGTTTCAACTTCAAAGGGGCCGGCTGGGGCCGGGAGCACGACACGATCGGCCTAGCCTTCGCCTACCTGCCGGGGGGCAACATGGATATCGCCCGCACCGATGTCTTCGAAACCTATTACCGCCTGGCCTTCAACGAACACTTCGCCTTGAGCGCGGACGTCCAATACATGCAGGACCAGTATCGGTCGGGGGGGAGCACGGAGGGTTGGATCTACGGACTACGCGCCACCGCCGCCTTCTAGCGGCCCTGGCCGGCGAGATGCTCCAGCAGACCGCGGGCGGCGGCCTCCACCAGGTCGAACACCTGATCGAAACCGCGCGCGCCCCCATAGTAGGGGTCAGGCACCTCCCGGCACTTCAGGTCCGGCGCGAAATCCATGAAGAGCAATAGCTTGGGCTCCATCGTCGGGGGGCAGATGCGGGCTAGGCTATGATAGTTGTCCTGGTCCATGGCGAGGACGTAGTCGTAGTAGAGGAAATCCTCAGACGACGCCCGGCGCGCCCGCAGGTCACTGATATCGACGCCGCGCGCCCGCGCCGTCGCCGTCGCCCGGGCGTCCGGCGGCTCGCCGACGTGATAGGCGTGAGTCCCGGCGGAGTCGATCTGGATCACCGCCTCCTGGCCGGCCTCCCGCACCAGGTGCCGGAAGACACCGTGGGCGGTGGGGGAGCGGCAGATGTTGCCCATGCAGACGAACAGAACCTTGACTCGTGCGTTATCGTTCATAACTGTTTAATCTCTCTTTCCTTTTTTCTTCCATCTGCGTACATATGTTCGCCCAAGCGTACTAACCTCTGGCACACAAGCACACACAAGGGCGCCGTTGTGTGTTTCACTGAGCCACAGGCTACGGCAGAATGTTGGGGCGGTAAAGACCGTCTATCCCATCGTCAGGTCGGACGTCAGCCCGGTACCGCATCGCGAACCCTGGCAGAACGGCAAGCGATTGCCTACCATAAAACGATGCCAGCAACGCCCGTCTACCAACTGCGCGACGTCCTGCCCAACGGTCTGACCGTTGAGGCTGTGGTGTGGCAAGTCCCGGTGCCGGTTCCGGGCTGCACTCACCCCTACAAATACCGGCTCTACTGCGGACGCGCCGGCACCTGCCTGGTGCGCTACGACAACGAGCGCGGCAAGGGGGATCACAAGCACCTCGGTAACCTGGAGGTGTCCTATGCCTTCGTGTCGATCGAACGACTGATGGCCGATTTTATCGCCGATGTGGAACGGCTGGGAGGTTGAGGTGGCAAGAAAAGCGATTGTACGAGTGGCGGACTGGGCACGGACCAAGGCCGAACTGACTGACCTGGCGCACCGGGCGACGGCGGGCGAAGCACTGCCGGCGGCGGACTATCAATTGGGCTTTGCCACCGTCTCGCAGCTCTTCGACGAGCTTACCCCGGCACGGCTGGCGCTGTTGGACGCACTCAAGGGGCTGGGGTCAGTCACCGTCGCCGCCTTGGCCAGACACCTGGGGCGCGACGTCCATGAGGTGGACTCAGACACCGCCAAACTGCTGGATCTGGGGCTGGTTGAGCGGAATGCGGCAGGATTGGTCTGTGTGCCCTGGGAGGAGATTCAGATCCAGGTCACCCTGGCCAGGGCCAAAGCGGCTTAACCCATGCGGTCGAAATCCTCCGGGACCCGGATCTCGCCCGTGAGAAAACCGAGCCGCTGCGTCGCGCCGCCCTCCCCCGCCAGCAGCGGCACCACCTTGACCAAGGGATGGCCGGCCTTGGCGATAATGAATGACTCGCCCTGCGCCGCACGCTCGACCAAGCGGGAGCGATGGGTCTTGGCTTCGTGGATGTTGACGGTCAGCATGGCGGGGCTTCGTTGTGGACTAATGGGCGTTAGTCTAGCACGCGTCCGCCGCCCGGCCGAAGTTCAGGGGAACCGCGTCCAGACCGGAGGCCGAGGCTTCAGCCGGCTGGGATCGCGTCCGGGGTTCGGTCCGCGCAGCGGACCCTACGGATTTGCGCCGACCCGTCGCGGCCGGGAGCCGCTCCTACGGGGAGCGGGGTCGCACCGCGCCAAGACGTGACCCAGCCCAGCGCCGAACAAAACAATCGGCCAAGGGGGCTTAAGCCGACCTTGGAACCCCCCAAGAGGCAAAGGACTAAAGGATCAAGGGGCAAGCGTCCTGGCCACGCGGAAACCGAGGGCGTCGTACCGACTGCCAGAGCCGACCCTGCCGCGAAGGGCGGTGCGCAGGACCATCGCGTCGACGCCCCAGGAACCGCCGCGCACCACGCGCCGCCCACTGTCTTCGGAAGAATCGAGCCATGCCGAGCCATCCTGCGGGGCACCGGTATAGCTGCCATGCCAGCAGTCCTGCACCCACTCCCAGACATTCCCATGCATGTCATACAGGCCCCAGGGATTGGCGGGATAGCTACCGACCGGCTGGGTCTTCCCCAGGTATACGCCGGTCTTGGCGCCGCAGTCGGCATGATCGTCGTCCCCGTCGTAGTTGGCCTGGTCGGTATTGATGCAGTCGCCGGTGCTGAAGGCGGTCGTGGTCCCAGCGCGGGCCGCATATTCCCATTCGGCCTCAGTCGGCAGGCGGTAGGTCTTGCCGGTCTTGCGGCTGAGCCAGGTCACATACTGCAGGGCATCGTCCCAGGAGACGTCGATCACCGGACGCTTGCCCCGCCCCCAACCCGCGTCATCCGGTTGGTGGCTGCAGCCGCCATCGGCGACGCAGGCGTCCCACTCGTCAAAGGTCACCGCGAATTTGCCCAACTCGAAGGCTGCCACCTTGACCCAATGGGCTGGCTTCTCATCATCCTCGCACTCCTTCTCGCCCGGTTGGCAGCCCATCGAGAAGCGACCGGCGGGGATGCGGACCATCTCTGGGAGGGGGTCGGAGCGCACCAGCCTGGTCTGAAAATCCGCAACCGTCTGCGGGCGCTCCTCGGGCTGCATCGCCAAGGCCACCGTCAGGGTGTCGCTGAGTGCCTGAGAGACACCAAAGTCAGCGGCCGGCTTGAGCGGGTCCCCGACCAGGCGGGCGATGGACTCGGGCAGTGACTTACCCGTCACCAGGCGATAGAACACGGCCGCGGTGGAATAGATGTCGGTCCAGGGGCCTTGCTTGCCCTTCTCGTGGTATTGCTCAATGGGTGAATAGCCGCCGCTATAGATCACGGTCCTGCTGCGCTCACCCATGCCCGCACGGGCGGCACCGAAGTCCAGCAGCAGCGGACGCGAAGCGCCGCCCTCGGTCTGCGCCAGGTAGATGTTCAGCGGCTTGATGTCGCGGTGCAGGAAACCCTTGGCGTGGACGGCGCTCAATCCTTCGAGGATGGGCAGGATGAGTTGACGCGCCTCATCCTCCGGCAGGCGTCCGCCCCGCTGCTCCAGGTGCTCGGCAAGCGAGAACCCCGGGTAATAGTCCATGACCAGATAGGCGGTCCCGTTGGCCGGAAAATAGGTGCGCACCCGCACCACATGCGGGTGGTCAATCCGGGCCAGGGTGCGCGCCTCGACCAGAAAGCGGTCCAGGCCGTATTGAAAGAGCCCGCCCTCATCCTCCCGCGAGTGGGGTACGACGGTCAGCGCATCGGTGGCGCGCCCAGCCCACTCGCGCGGCAGATATTCCTTGATGGCGACCAGCGTTTCGAGGCGCTGGTCCCAGCCCAGGTAAGTGATGCCGAACGTACCCGGCTTGCCGAGCACCTTGCCGACCAGGTATTGACCATGCAGCAGGGTGCGGTGGGGCAACAGGAAACCGCTGCGCCCGGCGCATTCGTCATAGCCGCAGCGCGAGCAGGGACCAGACCGCCCCGGGGCGGCGAAGCAGCCGGGGCACTGAGTGGCAATCCGTGTTTCCGTCATTGATGGCGTTCCCCGGTGTCAGTATTCCCGGGACGGCGGGCGAGCCCGCTTCCCGAACCACGGCAATGGAATATCAACGGGCCTGGGATGTCAACCCAGAACCCGCGCGCAAACTGGAGGTCGAGGCTTCAGCCGGACGATGCCGGAAAACCCTAGGGGGTCCCGGACCGCCCCAGCGGCGTGCCCTCAATGAAACGCTGCGTGTCCTGTCGCAGACGCAACGCATCCAATGCCTGCACGTTGCGCATCTCCTGTCCGAAGGTCTGGATATCAGCTGGAGACAGTGGCGACGACCGCTCCAAGTCCCGGCGGCGCGACTGCTCCAGCAGATCGAGGTCACGCTGCTGCCCCTGCAGGGTCTGGCGCAACTGCGTCGACTCCTGCCACTCGCGCAGTTGCAGCCGCTGCGACTCCTGCGGCGTCATGGGTTCGGCCTGGCGACGCGCCTCCCGCTGATCCCGCTCCAGTTGCAGCCAACCCTGGGCGGCCTGTTGCTGCCCGTCGGCCCGGGGTACCCCTGGCAGGACCAGACCGACGACGACTGCGCCCAGCAGGCAGCCGGCGCACATCACATGGTGTTTCACAGCTGCGCAAGGTCCTCGACCGGCGGCTCGCACTGGGTCCCGCGGCAGCGGTAGGCGCGCGGGCCGGTGCCCGGCTTCATGCCCGCCAGCACGCCGGGCAGGTGGGTTTCGCTGTCGGGGATGGCCAGCACCAGTCGCCGCGGCTGGTAGCCCTGTTGCGCGGCGGCCCGCCAGTCGTCCAGCAGGTCCGCGTCGGCGCGGATGATGACTGTCTCGGGCGGGTCCAGGCACTCGTCCAGCGCAAACAGCAAGCTCGCATGGGCCGAGGGGAGACGGCGGATGGAGTCGGCCGCGAGCTTGAGCGTCCCGGCCGCCGCGTCCAGGTAGCGGGGTTCGCCTACCAGGTGCCCCAGGCGTTGCAGTGCCCAGGCGGCGATGCCGTTGCCGGACGCCATGGACTCGTCACCCAAGGGCTTGGGCCGCTGGATCAGTGGTTCGTGGTCGCGGCCGGTGAACCAGAAGCCGCCCGCGTCCGGGTCGTGGAACTGATCGAGCAGGACCTCCGCCAGTTCCACCGCCCACTTCAGATCGGCCGCCGACCACCGGGTCTGGAGCAGTTCCAACAGCGCATCCAGCAGATAGGCATAGTCGTCCAGGTAGGCAGTGAACTGCGCACGCTCACCCCGGCAGGCGGCAAGCAAGCGGCCGTCCCGCCATAGGGTCCGGTGGATGAATTCGCGGGCCGCCTGCGCCGACTCCAGATAATCCGGGCGTCCCAGGACCCGGGCGGCGCGGGCCATGCCCTTGATGGCGAGCGCATTCCAGGCGGTCAGGACCTTGTCGTCCAGGGCCGGGCGCACCCGACCCTCGCGCTCCGCCGCCAGCGTGGCGCGGGCGGTGGCGAGCAGTGCCTCGACCTGCGCCAGCGGCAACCCCTGATGCTCGGCCACCGCGGCCGGGGTGCGGTAGCCGTGCAGGTGCCACCGGCCCTCGAAATTCGCCGGCCGGTCGAGTCCGTAGACGGCCGCAAAGGGGCCGTACTCCTTTGGCGTCAACAGCGCGCGCACATGCTCCCGGTCCCAAACATAGAAGCGGCCCTCGTGACCCTCGCTGTCGGCGTCCAGGCTCGCATAGTAGCCGCCCGCCGGTGACTGCATCTCGCGCACCAGCCAATCCGCGGTCGCCACGGACGCGTCCCGGAACAATGGCTCACCGGTGGCAGCCCAGGCGTCGCAGCACAGCGCCAGCAGGGGGCCGTTGTCGTAGAGCATCTTTTCGAAGTGCGGGATCATCCACAGTTCGTCCACCGCGTAACGGCAGAAGCCGCCGCCGAGTTGGTCGTTGATGCCACCACGGATCATCTGCGCCAGGGTGAAGGTGGCCATCCGCAGTGCCAGCTCGTCCTGCTGTCCGGCGGCCGCCCAGCGGCGCAGCAGGAACTCCAGATTGGTGGCATGAGGAAACTTCGGCGCCCCGCCAAACCCGCCCTGCTCACCATCGAAGTGCTCCGCGAGCAGTCCCGCCGCGGAGTCCATCACCGCGGCCTGCGGGACCTGCGCGGAACCTGCCGGCGCCAGCCCCGACAGGGTCGCCATCAGGTCCACCCCGTGGGCCCGGATCGCCTCACGCTGCTCGCGATAGGCCGACTCCACGCCGAGCAGCAGTTGGCTGAAACCGGGCAGACCATGGCGGGGCGCTCGCGGGAAGTAGGTCCCGGCAAAGAAGGGGCACAGTGCGTCCGGCGTCAGAAAGACAGTCAGCGGCCAACCGCCGGGGCGCCCGGTGATGAGCTGGTGGGCGACCTGATAGACGCGGTCCAGGTCCGGCCGCTCCTCCCGGTCCACCTTGATGTTCACGAAGAGCCGATTCATCAGATCCGCGGTAGCCGGGTCCTCGAAAGACTCGTGCGCCATCACGTGGCACCAATGGCAGGCCGAGTAACCGATGGAAAGCAGGATGGGCCGGTCCTGGGCGCACGCCAGGGCCAGGGCCTCCGCGCACCACGGCCACCAGTCCACCAGATTGGCGGCATGCTGTTGAAGATAGGGGCTGGCGGTCTCGGCGAGCCGGTTGGTGGGGCCGGGTGGATGGGCGCTGGTCATCGGCGGGGTCCGCGACGGATGGGTGGATACCGCGACAGTGGGGCCAGTGAGGACCGCTTTCCACGTCGGCGGGGAGCGGCCGTGACGGCCCTCCGGGGCAACGCGCGCGCCGCTTTTGCACATACGGACAGTGGTGCACCAAAAACAAGGATGGACCGGGCGGCGTTAGCGCGTTAGTCTCTACCCGGCCGGTGCCGCGCGCGTGACGTCTGTCGACCCGTCCCCCGGCTCAACCCAATCCATTTTGACGGCCCTCGACAAGGAGGGGACATGTCCCTGCTGCAAACCCGGCCCGCCCTGCCCAGCGACGACAAGCGCTGGAAGCTCGTCAACGCAACGATGCGCCGTACCGGCTACGCCGACCATTCGCTGATCGAGGCCCTGCACAGTGTGCAAGAGTCCTTTGGGTTCCTGGACGAGACGGCCATGCGGTTCGTCGCCGGCTCACTGGACCTGCCCCTGTCGAAAGTGTACGGGGTCGCGACCTTCTATCACCTGTTCCAGCTCAAGCCCAAGGGCCGCCACGCCTGCGTGGTCTGCACCGGCACCGCCTGTTACATCAAAGGCGCCGGCGCACTCTTGGGTGCGATCGAGGAGCGCTACGGCGTGAAGCCGGGCGAGACCACGGAGGATGACGAGCTGTCGGTCCTCACCGCGCGCTGTGTCGGCGCCTGCGGTCTGGCCTCGGCCGCGGTCGTGGACGGCCAACTCATGGGCAAGCTGACCCCGGAGAAACTGATGGAACGCCTTGAGCTGGAGACCGCCAAGTGAATATTGATGATATCGACGAGTTGGCCCAGAAACACCGCGACAAGTTCGCCGGCATCGACACCGAGATCCGCGTCTGCATGGCCACGAGCTGTCAATCCTCCGGCGCCCCGCCGGTGTTGGAGGCCCTGACCGAGGCCCACAAGGCGCACGGCCCCGGCACCTGTCGGGTCAAGTCAGTCGGCTGTATGGGCCTGTGCTCGGCCGGACCCATGGTGGCCGTCGCCCAAACGGACGCGCCGCCGAGCGAGGAGGTCCTTTATCGCGAGGTAACGCCGCACGACGCTGCGGACCTCGTGGCGAGCGTGGGCGGGGAGCCGGTCGCGCGGATCCGCTTCCCAACCGACGCGCCCTTCTTCACCCGGCAGCAACGCATCGTGCGCGAGCACACCGGCATCATCGACCCGGAAAGCTTCACCGGCTATGTGGCCGTCGGCGGCTACCGCTCGATGGTCCAGGCACTGACCGAGATGACCCCGGGCGCGGTGGTGGCCGAGGTCACCACCAGCGGTCTGCGCGGGCGCGGCGGCGGCGGTTACCCAACGGGGCTCAAGTGGTCGACCATCGCCAAGATGCCGACCGGGCAGAAATATGTCGTCTGCAACGCCGACGAGGGCGACCCGGGCGCTTTCATGGACCGCGCCATCCTGGAGTCTGACCCCCACCGGGTGCTCGAGGGCATGGCCATCGCGGCCTACGCCATCGGCGCGAACAAGGGGTACGTGTATCTGCGCGCCGAATATCCGCTCGCGGTGGACCGCGTCACGACCGCCATCCGCAAGGCCAAGCGCGCGGGCTTCCTGGGCAATCACATCTGTGAGACCCAATTCAATTTCGATGTGGAGATCCGGCTCGGTGCCGGGGCCTTCGTCTGCGGTGAGGAGACCGCGCTGATGGCCTCGATCGAGGGCAATCGTGGCCAGCCCCGACCGCGCCCACCCGTCCCGGCCGAGTCGGGGCTGTGGGGCTGCCCGACGCTCATCAACAACGTGGAGACCTTCGCCAACATCACCCCCATCATTCGCGAGGGCGGTGACTGGTATGCGGGCATCGGCACCGAGCGCTCCAAGGGCACCAAGGTCTTCGCGCTCGCTGGCGCCATCAACAACATCGGGCTGATCGAGGTGCCGATGGGCATCACGCTACGCGAGATCATCGAGGAGATCGGCGGCGGCATCCCCAACGGCAAGGCCTTCAAAGCGGTGCAGACCGGCGGTCCCTCCGGCGGTTGTATCCCGGCGGAACACCTGGACATCCCGGTGGACTACGATAGTTTGAAGACGCTCGGCACCATCATGGGCTCCGGCGGCATGATCGTGATGGACGAGACCTCCGACATGGTCGATGTGGCGCGCTATTTCATGGAGTTCTGTATGACCGAGTCCTGCGGCAAGTGCGTCCCCTGCCGGGCCGGCACCCAGCAGATGCACGCGCTCTTGGACCTCATCGCCAAGGGTCAGGGCACCCACAAGGACCTGGCGCTCCTGGAGGAACTGTGCGAGGTGGTGCAGGCCACCAGCCTGTGTGGGCTGGGTCAGACGGCGCCGAATCCGGTCTTGAGTACGCTGCGATTTTTCCGCAACGAGTATGAGGAAAAACTGAAGGCCGAGTGATGTCAAGCCTGCAACACGATCGTGATTTCTACGCCTGGGCGACCGATAGCGCCGCGTGTCTGCGTGCGGGTCGCTGGGCGGAGGTGGATGTCGATCAAATCGCCGAGGAATTGGAAGACATGGGCAAACAGCAGAAGCATGCCCTGGCCGGCCACCTCAAGATCCTGATACTGCATCTGCTCAAATGGCGCTATCAGCCGGGCCTGCGCGGTGTGAGTTGGCGGCGGTGGATCAACAATGCCCGCGACGAGATCGCAGAATTGTTGGAGGACAGCCCAAGCCTTGCAACCAAGCTGCCGGAGATTGCGACGCGCCGTTACCCGGCGGCGCGCAGTCGTGCGAGCCTGGAGACTGGGTTGACGTTAGAAACCTTTCCGGCGCAGTGCCCGTTCACCGTGGATCAGTTGCTTGACCCGGATCACCTGCCGGACTGAAATCGGAAGTCAGGCAACTGATATTATGGGACAAGACATGAATCGCACTGCTAATAGGGGCACCGGTACACCCCCGATGCCCCAAGCTTCCGCCTGATCACAGATCCATACCCCAGGCCCGCCGGGAGGCGGGCCTGGTTGACCAAGACACCCGACGCAACCGGAGCCCCCATGCCCCCACCCGCAACAGCACCCAGTGTCCGCGTCGTCACGCTGACCATCGACGGGAAAGACTTCTCCGCCCGCGCGGATGAGACCATCATTGAGGTCTGCCGGGAGAACAAGATCCCGATCCCGAGCCTGTGCTACCTGGACGGCCTGAGCGTCTGGGCCGGTTGTCGCCTGTGCCTGGTGGAGATGGCCGGCCAGTCCCGGCTCTACGCCGCCTGCTCCACCATGGTGGCCGAAGGCATGCAGGTCTCCACCGATACGCCGCGCCTGCGCCGCTATCGCCGCACCATCGTGGAGTTGCTCTTTGCGGAGCGCAGCCACGTCTGCTCGGTCTGCGTCTCCAACAGCCATTGTGAATTGCAGGCCATGGCGCAGAAGTGCGGGGTGGATCATGTGAGCGTCCCCTACCGGCAGGCGCGCAATCAGGTCGACAGCTCACACGAGATGTTCCGCCTCGACCACAACCGCTGCATCCTGTGCACCCGTTGCGTGCGGGTCTGCGACGAGATCGAGGGCGCCCATACCTGGGACGTGATGGGGCGCGGCAGCGACTGCCAGGTCATCACCGACTTGGCCCGCCCCTGGGGCGAGAGCGACACCTGCACCGGCTGCGGCAAGTGCGTGCAGGTCTGCCCCACCGGGGCCCTGGTGAAACAGGGCACGTCCGCGGGAGAGATGGTGAAAGACAAACACTTCCTGCCCATCCTCGCCCGCCGCAGGCACGCCCAAGGAGCGACACATCAATGACCGACAACCCAGTCAGCGCGACCCCAGTCAGCGATAAGAAGATCACGGTAGCCACCGCCTGGCTGGACGGCTGCTCCGGCTGCCACATGTCATTCCTGGACATGGACGAACGCCTGGTGGACCTGGCCCAGAAGCTGGACATCGTCTATAGCCCACTGGTGGACACCAAGGTGTTACCGGACCAGGTCGACGTGGGCATCCTGGAAGGATCCATCAGTAACGAAGCCGACCTGCATCACGCACAGGAATTCCGCAAACACTGCAAGCTACTGATCAGCCTGGGTGACTGCGCCGTCACCGGCAATGTCCCGGCGATGCGCAACCCGTTCAAGCTGGAGGCCGTGCTGAATCGGGCCTTCCGGGAGACCGTCGATCTCCAGCCCCAGATCCCGACGGTCGGCCTGCCGGCCCTGTTCCGCCAGGTACGCCCCATCCACGGGTGCGTAGAGGTCGACGTCTTCGTCCCCGGCTGCCCGCCCCACGCCGACGCCATTTTCTATGTGCTGAGTGAATTGCTCGAGGGGCGCACGCCGGACCCGAATAAGGTGACCCGCTTCGGGGCCTGATCGACGAGCGGCCGCGTGTCCCTCCTGACCCTTAGCGTCCATTTTTTGATCCCTGGTGATTTGCACATGACCGACCAGACCGCCCAAACCGACTCCGGTGTCATCGTCGCCCTGCTGGAGCGGATGCGCACCCAGCGCCTGCCCCGCCTGTTGGACCTCAAGGCCAAGGTGGACGCGGGTGGCGCACTGGACAGCTTCGACATCGACTTCCTCAATGAGGTCTTCACCAGCGCCAGAGAACTCAAGCCGCTGTGGGATCGCCACCCGGAATACAACCAAATCGCCACCCAGTTGATCTCGCTCTATCATGAAATCACCGAGCGTGCCCTGGCCAATGAGACCGGGACCACTCCGACCTGATCCGCTTGAACGCGCGCCGTGCCACACCGGCCGGACCGTTCCACTGACTTTATTCTAAGGGGACTGCACCCATGAGCCGCACCGTCACCATCGAACCGGTTACCCGCATCGAGGGGCATGCCCGTATCACCCTGCAACTCGGCGACCAGGGCGAGGTGCAGGACGCCCGCTTCCACCTCACCCAGTTTCGCGGCTTCGAGAAGTTTTGCGAGGGCCGCCCCTATCGCGAGATGCCGGCATTGACGGCCCGCACCTGCGGCATCTGCCCGGTGAGCCATGTGCTGGCCTCCAACAAGGCGTGCGACCATCTGCTCTCGGTCACGATCCCGCCGACCGCCGAGAAGCTGCGGCGTATCATCAACCTGGCCCAGATCACCCAGTCGCACGCGCTGTCCTTCTTCCATCTGTCCTCCCCGGACCTGCTCCTGGGATGGGACTCGGACCCGGCCACCCGCAACATCTTCGGCGTGATGCGCCAGGACCCGGCACTCGCCCGTGATGGGATCAGGCTGCGGCAGATCGGCCAGACCATCATCGAGACCCTGGGCGGCAAGAAGATCCACCCGACCTGGGTGGTACCGGGCGGTGTCGCCGAGGCCCTGACGCCCGAGAAGCGCGAGGCGATGCTCAAGATGCTCCCCGAGGGGCTGGAGATCGCCAAGCGCACCTACGCCTTCTTCAAGACCTTGGTCCCCAAGTTCAAGGACGAGGCGAGCCATTTCGGCACCCAGGACACCCTGTTCCTTAGCCTGGTCTCCCCCGAGGGCAACCTGGAGCACTACGACGGCTTCCTGCGCGTCAAGGACGCCCGCGGCCACCTCCTCGAGGACATGGTCCCCACCTGGGAATACGAGCGGTTGGTGGGTGAGGCGGTGGAGGACTTCAGCTATATGAAGTTCCCCTACTACAAGCCCATGGGTTATCCACAAGGCGTCTATCGCGTCGGCCCCCTGGCCCGGCTCAACAACGCCAACAGCTGCGGCACCCCCTACGCCGACGTAGCGCTCGCCGAATTCCACATGCTCCAGGAGTCCGGCCCCATCGCCAGCAGCTTCCACTACCACTATGCGCGGTTGGTGGAGATCATCTATGCGCTCGAGATGATGGAGCGCCTGCTCAAAGACCCCGAGATCCTGGACACCCGGGTCCGCGCCCGCGCCCGCAGCAATCGCGATGAGGGCATCGGCGTCTCCGAGGCGCCACGCGGCACCCTGATGCACCACTACAAGATCGACGACGACGGGCTCGTCACCTGGGTGAACCTCATCATCGCGACCGGCCACAACAATCTAGCCATGAATATGGCCATCCGCGAGGTCGCCGATGCCTATGTCGACGGTAACAACCTGCAGGAAGGCATGTTGAACCGGGTCGAGGCGGTGATCCGCTGCTACGACCCCTGCCTGTCGTGCGCCTCCCACGCCTTCGGTGAGATGCCGCTCGTGATCGAGCTCAAGGACAGCGCGGGCCTGGTGGTGGATCGGCTGAGCCGGGGTTAGGGCGCGTCGAGCGAACGCCGATGAGGCCATCCAGGCGCGCCAACCGGGCGCGCCTGGGCTGTCCAACCCGTTGGGCGCCTCGATGGCGGTTCCGGCTACAGCATTGAAGTGACTAATGGCTACCCGCACTTAACATTACCTCTATCAATCGTTATAATAGGCACCTGACGTGCCGGTGGCACGGTTGACAACCATGACCAGGGCCACAATGCTTAGTCCCTGTATGTCTGACATAAACACTAGGACATACCCCGCCGCGGATGGCGAACGCGCTGCGCAACGCTGGTCGCAAACCGCGGCTAGACCAGCGCGACTGCCCCGCAACGACGCCTAACAGATAAACTATCCGGAATTCAAAGAGAAGGACATGACCAGACAAGACACTGAAACCGCCGCTCTCGCCGGCGACGGGCAGGCATGGGGCCAAGGCAATACGGCCGAGACGTCCTGGGCTGGATTTACCCCCGGCCCCTGGCAGCACGAGATCGACGTGCGCGACTTCATCACGCGTAATGTCACGCCCTACACGGGTGACCACAGCTTTCTCGCCGGGGCCTCCAAGGCGACCAAGGCGCTGTGGGACCATGTTCTGGACCTGCGGCGGCAAGAATACGAGAAGGGCGGCGTGCTCGACGCCGACACCAGTGTGCCGTCCGACCTGATGTCCCATGACGCGGGCTACATCGACCCTGCAATCGAGATCATCGTCGGCCTGCAGACCGAAAAGCCACTCAAGCGGGCGATCATGCCCACCGGCGGGGTCAAGATGGTGGTCGACGGGCTTAAGGCCTATGGCTACAAGATCGATCCCTCGATCCAAGAGGTCTTCGGGCGCTATCGCAAATCGCACAACCAGGGCGTCTTCGACGGCTATACCTCGGAAATGCGCGCGGTACGCAAGTCCGGCATCATCACCGGCCTGCCCGACGCCTATGGCCGCGGCCGGATCATCGGTGACTATCGCCGCGTCGCCCTGTACGGCGTGGACTACCTGATTGCCGAACGGGTGGCGCAAAAGGATGTGACCGACCAGGCGCGCATGATCGACGAGGTCATTCGCGAGCGCGAAGAGTTGAGCGACCAGATCCGGGCACTGAAGGATCTGAAGGGCATGGCGGCCAAATACGGCTATGATATCTCGGGACCGGCCCGTACCGCCCAAGAAGCCGTCCAGTGGCTCTACTTCGGCTATCTGGGCGCGATCAAGGAACAGAACGGCGCGGCCATGTCCTTGGGGCGCACCTCGACCTTCCTCGACATCTATTTCGAGCGGGATCTCAAGGCGCACCGACTGACCGAGGCGCAGGCCCAGGAACTGTTCGACCAATTCGTCATCAAGCTGCGGCTCGTGAAGTTCCTGCGCACCCCGGACTATGATGCACTGTTCTCGGGCGACCCGACCTGGGTGACAGAGTCGATCGGGGGCATGAGCGCCGATGGCCGCACCCTGGTGACCAAGTCATCCTTCCGCTTCCTGCATACGCTCGATACCCTGGGTGCCGCGCCGGAGCCGAACCTGACCGTCCTGTGGTCCCATGCCCTGCCGCAGGGTTTCAAGGACTTCTGCGCACTCACCTCCATCCGCACCTCGTCCATCCAGTATGAGAACGACGACCTCATGCGCGGCTTCTGGGGTGACGACTATGGCATTGCCTGCTGTGTATCACCGATGCGCATCGGCAAGCAGATGCAGTTCTTCGGCGCCCGCGCCAACATCGCCAAGTGCATGCTCTATGCCCTGAACGGTGGCCGCGACGAGTTGAGCGGCGAGCAGATCGGGCCGGCCCTGGAGCCGATCTCCTCCAATGTGCTGGATTACGAGGAGGTGATCTCCCACTTCCTGCCGATGATGGACTGGCTGGCCCGCACCTATGTGGGCGCGCTCAACGTCATCCATTACATGCATGACAAATATTCCTACGAGCGGCTCGAAATGGCGCTGCACGACAAGGATGTACTGCGCACCCTCGCCTGCGGCATGGCCGGCCTGTCGGTGGTCGCCGACTCATTGGCTGCCATCAAATATGCCAAGGTCACGGCGGTGCGTGACGAGAATGGCCTGGCCCAGGACTTCATCATCGAGGGTGATCCGCCGCGCTTCGGCAACAACGACGAGCGGGTGGACGCGATCGCCCGCTGGTTGACCGAGGCCTTCATGGAGAAGCTCAAGAAGATCCCAGCCTACCGCAACGCGATGCACACCCAGTCGATCCTGACCATCACCTCCAACGTGGTGTATGGCAAGAAGACCGGGGCGACGCCGGACGGGCGCAAGAAGGGCGAGCCCTTTGCCCCGGGTGCCAATCCGATGAGCGGGCGCGACCTGAAGGGCGCACTGGCCTCCATGTCATCCGTGGCCAAGCTCGATTACCGCCAGGCCCAGGACGGCATCTCCTATACCTTCTCGATCGTCCCGGGCGCACTCGGGCGCACCGAGCATGACCGGGTGGCCAATCTGACCGGGCTGCTGGATACCTATTTCGGCCTGAACCCGCACAGCAACGGGGCCCAGCATATCAATGTCAACGTGCTGGAGCGCGAGGCACTGCTGGATGCGATGGAGCACCCGGAGAACTATCCACAGCTCACCATCCGCGTATCGGGCTATGCCGTCAACTTTGTCAGGCTGACGCGGGAACAGCAGCTGGACGTCGTCAACCGGACCTTCCATGGCTGTTGTGCCTGAAGCAGGCTCTGTGGACGGATACGTCCATGCGGTGGAATCCGCCGGGACCCTCGATGGTCCCGGCGTCCGCTTCGTCGTATTCCTGAGCGGCTGTTGGCTGACCTGCCTGTATTGTCACAACCCCGACTGCCAGAACATCAACAACGGCCGGCAGGTGGCGAGCACCGAACTGCTCAAGGAGATTGCCGATTACAAACCCTATCTCCAGCATACCCACGGTGGTGTGACCATCAGCGGCGGCGAACCGCTGGTGCAGCCCGCCTTCACCGAGGCACTGCTGCGGGGCTGCAAGAAGATGGGGCTACACACCGCGCTGGATACCAGCGGTTTCCCCGGCTGGCGCGCGCCTGACTCATTGCTTGATGTCACGGATCTCGTCCTGCTCGATATCAAGGCCGGCCTGCCGGAACTGTATGAGCGCATCACCGGCAAGGCGCTGGAGCCGACGCTGGAGTTCGCGCAACGATTGCGGGCGCGGGACATGCCGATCTGGGTGCGCTTTGTGCTCGTGCCGGGCCTGACCGATGGCGAGGACAACATCCATGCCGTGGCGCAGATCGCGGCGGACCTGCCGAACGTCGAGCGTGTGGAGGTCCTGCCGTTCCACAACATGGGCATCCATAAATGGGCCGAACAGGGCATGACCTATACCCTGAGCGACACGCCAACCCCCACGCACGAACAGACGGCCCATGCCGTTGCCATCTTTCGCGAGCATGGGATTGCGACCGTCTATGGCGGCTCCGAAGGGACCACGGCACCGCTGTGAGCCAGAGAACATGAACCCCAAGACCCTGATCATCGGCTATGGCAGCCCCATCCGCGGCGACGACGCGATCGGCCCGCTGGCGGCCGACGCCTTGGAGGCCGGCCCCCTGCCCGCAGGGGTTACCGTCATCGCCCGCCACATACTCACTGCGGAACTCACGGAGGACATCGCCGCCGCCGACCGGGTGATCTTTCTCGACGCCACCGTGGAGGGCGAACCGGGTGAGGTGCGGGTCCGCCGCCTGGAGCCTGACGCCACCGCGCTCTCCAGCATGGCCCACTTCCTGGACCCGCGGGAGCTCCTCGCCTGGTGTCAGACCCTCTACCAGCGCGAACCCGCCGCCTATCTTGTCTCTGCCACCGGTCAGTCATTCGACTACGCCAACTATGCCCTGAGCCCCACCGCCACCGCCGCCCTGGAGCCGATGCTGGCCCGGGTGCGCGCGCTGATCGCCGAGCCGCTACCCGCCCGGTAGGGCCCGCTGCGCGGACCAGCGCCCTCGCCCCGCGACAATGCCAAATTTGAGGATACGGCGGACCACGGCAGGTAGCCGGCCATCGTCATCCGGCGCGGGGTTTCGTTGAGCCGCAATCACAAGGACCGAGCGCGCAGCACCCGTGGGAGCGGCTTTAGC
>CAILVI010000412.1 GCA_903837595.1 uncultured Thiodictyon sp. | reverse complement strand
CGAGGCTAGGGAAACGCGGGCATTAATATTGACACACCCTTCTTCGTTCCATTCTTCGTTTATGGCGTTTATGGCATCCTTTGCCCTTTTTAGGCTCTTGGCTTTGACGTGCATGCAGACTTCCATGTTGACATCAAAGGAATAATTGTGAAGCTTGGCTTTGCGTTTCATCGTTTGTCCCTCCTGATTACAATGTGGTGCTCGCCTTCGGCGTTTTTGGCACCGGGTTCTTGGCCGCGAGCATCATGGCGGCCTTGACGCTGGGGCCGTGAACCTTGAAGCCGATGGTCAGGCCTGCCTTCTTGAGGCTGGCTTCCTTCATACAGAGGCCGCAGTCCAGGCAAGAGCGAGACCTGCCCGTTTGCTTGAGGCAGGGCATGACGCGGACTCCGTTCACGAAGTGAACGGAGTCGCTGGCGAATTTTTCCAGCACCAGGGTGGCGGCATATCCTTTCGCCTTGGCCGCTCTTACCTCGGTCACCGTCTCGCAGGATGCGAGGACGGAGACCTTGCCCCAAGCGGACCGTGGGACGGTCCGCCAAGCGTGGGTGTAGGTGTATGCGGCTTCGTTGTGCTTCGCCATGAACCGCTTGGCGGCCTTGGCGACGGTCCTGGCCGCGGCCGCTGTGGAGCAGTCGCCGATGGTGTGGATGCGGAGGGGCCAGCGGCCGCTGAGGGTGTCGATGGCACGGGCTTCCTGCTTGGCGATGGAGAGCTTTGAGTTGGCCCGCTTGGCACCGATGCGATCCTTAGTGACGGCGCAGGGGCCCATCATGGCGTAGCAGGACTTAGATTTCAGGAACGGGCAATCCTTGGGGCAGGTTTGCAGGGAGGCGTAGGTGGTGGACATTCCCCCGAGCTTCTTGTTGTTTGAGTTCTCGACGGCGATGGCTTGCATGGGTGGCTCCTCCAACTACAATATGGTGCCTTGTCGTCGGCGTTTTTGGCACTGGCTAGATGTGAGCCCGCTTCGGGAAGACCAGCTTCGCCAGTTGCTCGGTCAGCAGCTTGACGGCGTTTTTTGCGTCCGCAGTCTTTGCGGGGATGTCCATGCCGCGGTCGAAGTTGAAGACTGGGCGGAATTCGGGGCCGCGGAGCTTGACCTGCATCTTGCTGATCCTGGAGCGTCCGAGCTCGAAGGACTTGCTGGCTGCGTGATCCTTGAAAACGAGTGCCTGGAAGGTGAACGGGCCGACCGTTCCGTCGGCCCAGGTTCCGCCAGTGCCGCTGTCCCGAAGCTGCGTGATCCTGATTTCCATTTTGATCATTGCATTGCCTCCGCTTCCAATGGGGTGCCAGATTGCTTCGCAATCTGGCACCGGCTCGATTTGGTATTCCCGCTCGGATTTGAACCGAGATCTAATTTTTAGGAAAAATTTATGCTCTCCAGGTTGCACCACGGGAACACAATCACTTCTTTATCGGCGTTTTCTTTATGCGCTCCCTGACCAGTTCGTCAAGTTCGTCTCTTAGATCGGGTTCCTGTAGCCCGCGAAGGGCATCGTCGCCCATCTCGACCGTCTTGAGCATTAGTTGGTCGACGATGTGGGTGGTGGCGTTATCAAGGTCCTCGCCCGCGACTCGGCACTTGGGGAACAACCTGGTCGCTTCTTCAAGGTCATTGGCATCCAATTCGTCCAGGAGCTTCTCGGCGAGTTCCTGGCGTTGCTTGTTCATGTCGTTTCTCCTTTCGGGGCTGTCCTGGTCCAGGGAAAGGGCATTGACGCGGACGATGAACTTAACTTCCTTGTCCGCGAACATGAAGCCATCGGCCGCTTCGCGGGCCGCCTTCCTGGCGGCTTTTTCGTCTTTGGCTTTGACCCTGATTATTCTCTGCCCGAGGACGACGCGGTTGATGGCAACTTCGTAAATCCGCTCCTGCTTTGGCTTTGCCATTAGATACTCCCCTATTCGTCCATGTCCACCTTAACGGTCTTGTCCTTCATTAGTCCCTTGAGCCTGTCAACTTGGTTGAAGGGGGTTACGGTGAAGACCCAGGGGAAGGCGTTCTTGTCCCGCATCGTGTCTTGGGCCTGCTTGGCGGCTTCGCGGGGGTTCTTGGCTGACACGTCGATTTCCCACACGACCCTGTACTCTTTTTGCTTCGCTGATTCTTTTTGTTTCGGCGTTTTCCATCCAGTACCAAACCCTTTCCTGGTCTTGACAGACACGCGCGATCCGTCAGTGCACACGAAGTCATGCTCCTCTCGATCGTGAACCAGCTTTCCATCAAGAAGCAGCTTTCCGTAGATCTCGCCGAGCCAGCCGACAAGTTCGTTACCCTTTAGTGTCTTGCCATCCGCGTAGGCCGACAACTTTTCTCGTATCTTGTCTTGAAGCGAAGCCAACTCAGTGAACAGAGTCTTGCATTCCCGTTCGAGGGCGGACACGCTGATGGTATTTGTCATTGAGACGGCTAACTAGATTTCGCCGGACGAATTACCCCGTGACTTGGGGAGCCGGGGCTAGTCGATCAAATTTCGCCTGCCTTGTCAACACTCTGAAACTACTGCCTCGTCGCGTCATTAGGGTGTCACGCGGCAATCGTCCCGCATGACGCCCTAAAATCCCGAAGCATGCCGCCCAAACCCTTTCGCCCTTGTCCAGATTCTGAAAAAGAAACTGACAGAAAATGTTCTAGCTGTTCTTCAGAGGCTGGCAACGGGATTTGGGCGGCAGCAGTCGCCCGCGGGCAACGCTCACCCACGCACCCGCTTGTCCGGCAACCCCTGCGCCGAATCTGGGTTACCCCACCAACCCGACCTATCGACTATATCAGTAAATCTTCATTGACAAGGCGCGATAACTCGTGGTTACCGCTGACCCCGACCGCCCGTTCTTGCTACAGTTGAGCGGCCGGATTACAGGCACCAGACCGGCACTTCGCCACCCCCGAAGGCCTATGCACGTAGGCGGCGAACAGTTCTAAGGGTACGGGCTCCCTGGCCGCGTTGGCGGATTCCGCCCTACGCGGCCCCTACTTGCGCCAAAACTGCGGTGTAAACAGGATCACGAGCGAGAAGACCTCCAGGCGCCCAAGCAGCATAGTGACGCTCAAGACCCAAATCTCATAATCGGTCAGGACCCCGAAGTTGCTGGCCGGACCCACCACGCCCAGACCCGGGCCGGCGTTGTTGATACAGGCGATCACGGCCGAGAAGGCCGAGAGGAAGTCGAGCCCGCCCAGGATGAGCAGGAAGGTCATGCCGATGATGCTCATCGAGTAGAGAAAGATGAAGCCCAAGACGGCGAAGACCACGCTATTGGGGATCGGGGACCCGCCCACCGTCACCGGGGCGGCGAGCGTCGGGTGGATCAGGCGCGAGACCTCCCGCGACGACTGGCGCACCAGGATCAGGGTGCGGATCATCTTGATGCCACCGCCGGTCGATCCCGAACTGGCGGTCACCGACGAAAGAAACAGCATTAGGAGCGGGACAAAGATGGGCCACAGGTTATAGTCGGTGTTGACAAACCCGCAGTCGGTCGCGATGGAAACCAGGTTGAAACTGACATAACGCAGCGCCGTCCAATAGCTTGCGTAGACATCATTGAACCAGAGATAGGCGGCGCAGCCCACACAGCTCAGCAGCAGGACCCCAATCACCCCCTTGGCCTCCGGGTCACGCCACATCGGCCGGAGGCTGCGGTGTCGCCAGACGCTGTAATGGGTGGCGAAGTTGATCGCCGCGAGCACCATGAAGAAGATGAGCACGACCTCGATGAGCGGCGAGTCCCAGGCACCGAGGCTCGCGTCCCGGGTCGAGAAGCCGGCCAGGCTCAGGGCCGCAAAGGCGTGGCAGACGGCATCGAACCAGCTCATGCCGGCGAGCCGCAGCGCCAGGATGCAGGCCAGGGTGAGGCTCGCATAGATGACCCACAGGAGCGTTGCCGTGTCGCCGATACGGGCGGTGAGCTTGGTGTCCTTGATGGGCCCCGGCACCTCGGCACGCATGAGCTGCATACCGCCCACCCCCAGAAAGGGCAGGATGGCCACCGCCAATACGATGATCCCCATGCCGCCCAACCAGCACAGGGCATGTCGCCAGAGGTTGATGGAGGGTGCCACCTGGTCCAGCCCCACCATCACCGTGGCCCCGGTGGTAGTCAGGCCCGACATAGTCTCGAAGAAGGCGTGCGTGAAGGAGAGTTGCTGGTGCAGCATCAGCGGCACGGTGGCGATGGCGGCGGTCAGGGTCCAGGCCATGGTGACCAGCATGAAGCCGTCGCGCGCCTTGAGTTCGGTGCGGTGGCGACGGGTCAGGCCCACCAGCAGCAGACCGGTGAGCACACAGGCAATCATACTGAACACGAAGGTCAGCAGTGTCCCGTCCCCATAGATCATGGCACAGGCGATGGGCAGCAGATAGGTCAGGCTGAACACCATCAACAGGCGCCCGAGTACATTGGCGACCGACAGGACCGAATACATCAGAAGAACCCCAGACCCACCTGGAAATAGCGCTCCACCTTGCGCACCAAGTCCTTACTGATCACGAACAGGATTACATGGTCCTCGGCCTCGATCACCGTGTCGTGGTGGGCGATCAGGACGCGCCGCCGCTCCGTCCCACCGGCCACGGGCGCGAACCCGCGCACGATGGCCCCCACCGTCACCCCATGGGGCAGGTCCAGTTGCTCGACGCGCCGCCCCACCACCTTGGAGGTGCTGCCGTCGCCATGGACGACCAACTCCAGGGCCTCCGCCGCCCCCCGACGCAGGCTGTGCACCGCGGCCACATCGCCCTGCCGGACACGGGCCAGCAGTGAACCGATGGAGACCTGGGCGGGCGAGATGGCGATATCGATGCGGTCCGCCTGCATCAGGTCCGCATAGGCCCGTCGGTTGATCAGGGCCAGCACGCGACGCGCGCCCATCCCCTTGGCGAGCAGGGCTGAGAGTATATTGTTCTCGTCGTCATTGGTCAGGGCGAGGAAGCAGTCCATCTCCTCAATCGACTCGGCGGAGAGCAGGTTCTCATCCGCCCCCTCCCCCACCAGCACCAGGGTGTGCTTGAGGGTCGCACCCAGGGTCCGGGCGCGCAGTTCGTCGGCCTCTACCAGCTTCACCTGATAGCGATCCTGGGTGGCAAGGGCGAGCCGCTCCCCGATGTTTCCGCCCCCGGCGATGAGGATGCGCTTGGTCGGGCGGTCGCGACGGCGCCACTCGCTCAAGACCTGGCGGATGTCGCGGGTGGCGGCCAGAAAGAAGACCTCGTCCCCGGCCTCGATCAGGGTATCTCCCTCCGGGATCGTCGGCTGGTCGCCGCGATAGATGGCGGCGATGCGCACCTCCACGCTGGGGATGTGCCGGCGCAGATCGGACACCGGGCACCCCACCAGCTTGCCACCGGGGACGGCGCGCACCGCCACCAGACTCACCAGTCCGTCGGCAAACTCCAGCACCTGCAACGCCTCCGGGAAGGCCAGCAACTGGACGATATAGTCGGTGATAATCTGCTCCGGGCAGATGCTGAAATCCACCGCGAAGTTCTTCGACTCCAGCAGTTCCGGGTAGCGGGTATAGTCCGGCGAGCGCAGCCGGGCGATCTTGGTGGGGGTCTTGTAGAGAATGGCGGCGGTGCGGCAGGCGCACAGGTTGGTCTGGTCGCTCTGGGTCACCGCGATCAACATATCCGCGTCGCCCGTTCCGGCCATCTCCAGAATCGAGGGCAGGGCGGCGTTACCGACCACGGTGCGCAGATCCAACCGGTCCTGCAGGCGCGCCAGGCGCACCAGGTCGGTATCGACCACGGTGATCTCGTTGGCCTCGGAGACCAGGCTCTCGGCCACCGAGGTACCGACCTGGCCGGCGCCGAGGATAACGATCTTCATAGGCGGTTCACACTGCGGGCGCTTAAGTTAAGAATGAGTGGGCATGGTCTTGGGGGGCGCCATGCTACCGCGTCCCCCGGCCCGGGGCCACCGGCCGGGCCGAAACCATCGCGATCCGACGCGGCCCGGGCTATCATCGGCCGATACCTAATCCTATCCCCGCCGACGCACCCTTGACCCACCCCATGCCGATCGTCGCACACCCATCTGCGCACCCTATCCACCGCCCGTCCAGCGGCGCCCACCGCCGGTTCGTCGCGCCGCTCTGCGTTTTACTGTGCGCGCTGCCAAGCAGCGCGGCCCTGGCCGCCGCGCCCGCGGTCGCGCCCGCGACCATCCAGCTATTCGGTATCCCGGTGGAATTTTTCCTGTTTGCCGCTATCCTGGTGGGAGTGGCCATCTTTCACCGCAGCACCCTCGCGGTCGCGCTGAGCGGGCTCGCGGCCATCACCGCGTTCAAGCTGGGCGTCACCGGTTTCAACGAGGGATCGGGCGTGGCCGGGCTCCTCGCTCACCTGAGCCATGAGTGGGTGATGCTCACGAACCTGCTCGGCCTGCTGCTCGGCTTCGCACTGCTGGCCCGTCACTTTGAGGACAGCCGCATCCCGCTGGTGCTACCGCGCTTCCTGCCCGCCGGCTGGCCTGGCGGTTTGGTTTTGTTGGTCATGATCTTCGTCTTGTCCAGCTTCCTGGACAATATCGCCGCGGCCCTGATCGGCGGCACCATCGCCGGCGGCGTCTATCGGCACCGGGTGCATATCGGCTACCTGGCCGCCATCGTGGCCGCCTCCAATGCCGGCGGCGCGGGTAGCGTGGTGGGCGATACCACCACCACCATGATGTGGATCTCGGGGGTCGCACCGCTCGATGTGGCACGCGCCTACGTAGCGGCGGGCGCCGCCCTGCTGGTCTGCGGCATCGTCGCCGCGATCCAGCAGGATCGTTACGCGCCGATCGAGCGGGCCAGCTCGGCGGGGGTGTCCATCGACTGGCCCCGGGTCGGCATCGTCGCGGCCATCCTGATCAATGCCATCGCGGTCAATCTGCTCGTGAATCTCTATTTCACCGCCTGGGCCGACGGCTTCCCCTTTCTGGGCGTCACCGTGTGCGCAACGCTCCTGGCGGCCGCCCGGCTGCGTCAACCCGAGTGGTCCCTGCTCCCGGAGGCCTTCAAGGGCAGCGTCTTTCTACTGGCCCTGACCTTCGCCGCGTCGATGATGCCGGTGGCCGAGCTTCCGGCCGCGTCCTGGTCCTCGACGCTCGGCATCGGCTTCGTCTCTGGTGTCTTCAACAACATCCCGCTGACCGCCCTGGCCCTCGAGCAGGGCGGGTATGACTGGGCCTGGCTCGCCTTCGCCGTGGGCTTCGGCGGCTCCATGATCTGGTTCGGCAGCTCCGCCGGGGTGGCCATCGCCAACCTGTATCCCGAGGCCCGGTCGGTGGCGGACTGGGTCCGCCAAGGCTGGCATGTGACACTGGCCTATCTGGTGGGCTTCGCGATGCTGCCCATCGTGCTCGGCTGGCATCCGCCAACGTCTGCGGTCGGACCTTCGATCACGCCCCCGGCTCACTGCTGCACCGATCCGCAACCCGGCCCGCGCACCGACCCGCCGCGCGCGGACCGGGAACCACCACCTTGATGAGGTCATGATGCGCTTCCTCGTCCCCTGCGACGGTTCCGAGCATGCCCTAAGGGCAGTCCAACACATGATGCGACTCGCGCAATGCCTCAATGCGCCGGAGCTCCACCTACTCAATGTGCGCGCGCCAGCGGACGCCTGGGAGGTCCGCAGCTTCCTCAACCCCGAGGAAATCGCGCAAATCCAACAGGACGAAGGCGAGGCAGACCTGCGCGGGGCGCGTGAACTGCTGGACCAGGCCGGAATCGCCTACACCGCGACGGTGGTCTGCGGACCCATCGCCGAGACCATCGCCGACTTCGCGGTGCAACTAGGCTGCGACCACATCGTCATGGGCACCCACGGCCACGGCGCGCTGGCCTCCTTGTTCCTGGGCTCGGTCGCCAAGGTGACCAAGG
>CAILVI010000411.1 GCA_903837595.1 uncultured Thiodictyon sp. | reverse complement strand
CGCCAGTTTGATCTCCAGCAGGCCGGCGGCGGCGAGCCAAGCCAGGGCGTTGAGCCGGTCTTTGACCAGGGCGTCTTCGATCTCGGCCAGGCTGCGGGCGGCGATGGTGCGCAGGACGGCGGCGGGGGTGTCGCGGGCGCGTTCCAGGGCGGCGCAGTCGTCCGGTTCCAGGTGCGGGGAGACGACCAGGCGCATCCGCCCGCGCCGCAACGCCAGGCTGGCCACGCCGCGGGCGGCCAGTGCGAGGCCGGCGCTGGTGAAGTAGCCGGCGGCCCGGCGGTAGAGCACGGCGGCCTCGAGACAGGGGACGAAGAAGCCGCGGACCAGGTCGTCGCGGCCGGTGCGGTAGGTGAGTTGCAGCGGGAGGTCGGTCAGGTTGGGCACTGGGTGATCGGGCGTGCTAGGGCAGTGGTTGGGCGATGCGTCCGGTTACTGCTGCCAGGCGGCGGCTCAGTGTTGGTGGAGCCAGGCTTCGAGGTCGGCGACCGCGGTGAAGTCGAGTTGCGCCTCGATCAGGGCCTCGTTGCGCTCCAGCGGCAAGGCGGCGATGTGCTCCTCGATCTCCGGAGCCAGTACGCCGAAGCGGCGCCGCAGCAGTTTTTGCACCAGGGCCGAGGCTTCTGCGCGGCGGCCTTCCTTATGGCCTTCCAGCTGACCCCGTTGGTATCCGATACGTTCGACAGACGTGACGTAAGGCATGGTCTTGTTGCACTCCAGGGTGATAAGTTCCTGCCAGAGCTTGTTCTCCAACTCGGGGGGCAGGCGCATCATCCAGTCGATGACGGCGAAGAGGTCGATGATCCGCTGGCGATCCCAGTCCCGTTCGTAGAGCAGCCGGGCGAGGCGCCATTTTGCAGCATAGCGGCGCTCAGTGTCGCCGCGGGTCTGGCGGGTAAGCAGATGCGCGGCAGTGACGAGGGCGAAGGGGTTGGGGTCTGACAGCAGGTCTTCCAGGCGGGGCGCATAGTCGAGGAGTTTGACCAGCGGGTACTCCAGGACGTGCCGACAGCCGAACAGGTCCCAGCCGAAGGCGCCCGGACGCCAGTTGGGGCTGTCGTCCGAGAGCACGGCGAGGCTGGCGACGGGTCGGTCGTAGCGTTGAAAGAGCCGGCAGTTGTAGATGAACATGCGCTTGGGGAAGGCGCTGTCGTGGCCGCCCTGGATCTCGATGTGGATGTAGACCCAGTCCTGCGTGCCGTCCAGGCGGTGGACGCAGACCAGCTTGTCGACGAAGCGCTTGCCCAACTCGGCATCTTGGACCACTTGGGCCAACTCCTTGTCCAAGAATTGGTACCCGCAGCTCCAGTCGATTTCAGCGTAGGCGTCCGGGAAGTAGAAGGCAAGGAATTCCGGGAAGTGGTGCTCCAGGGCGTTCTTCCAGGGGGTGTCGTTGTCGGTCGCGGGGGTGGGCTGGTCGGCGCTCTCGGCCATGGTTGAATCTCTGGTTCAGGGGCCTTGATCAGGATGCCGACCACGGCGCTGGCGGCGAGGTCGCGGGTCCGCACAGCGGACCAAAGGTCGCCGGCAGGAACCATGGTTAGGCCCAGACCCCCGGGCGGCGGCTGCGCGGACGATGGGCTGCATTCTAAGCCGGTGCGGCTCCCTCGCGCACTCCGGCGGTGACGGCGCAAGCCCCCGGGCGGCCATGGCGAAGACGCCGCGCCCGCCGGCCTTGCTCCAGGCGCGGATGGCGTCCTTCTGGTAGGGGCGCAGTTCGAGTCCGGCGGGCGGGGCCAAGGTGGCGCCGGGGCCGGGTTCGCGGATTTGGTTGGGGTCGATGCCGGGCGGGGGCTCGTCGGGGTTGCGGTAGCGCTCCAGCAGCGCCCGGCTGGCCTGGCTGAAGTCGATGATGCGCAGTCCCGGGACTTGGCCGGTCCAAAGGGCCTCGAAGTCGTCGATGGCGGCCTGGACCCGGCCCTCCGGGTCCTGCCAGGAGCGGAACACGTCCAGGTGCTCGAAGTTTTCGACCAGGCCGCCGGCGGTCTCGTTGGCTGAGCCGGAGAAGCTGACGTGGTGGCCGCGGTCGTCGGAGAAGACGCCGGTCTTGGCGTGGAAGAGGCCGCGGGCGTAGCCGCCCTGGGCCGTGACCCGCAGTGCCAGTTTGATCTCCAGCAGGCCGGCGGCGGCGAGCCAGGCCAGGGCGTTGAGCCGGTCTTTGATCAGGGCGTCTTCGATCTCGGCCAGGCTGCGGGCGGCGATGGTGCGCAGGACGGCGGCGGGGGTGTCGCGGGCGCGTTCCAGGGCGGCGCAGTCGTCCGGTTCCAGGTGCGGGGAGACGACCAGGCGCAT
>CAILVI010000410.1 GCA_903837595.1 uncultured Thiodictyon sp. | reverse complement strand
TCATCGCGGGACTTCGGGTTAAACTGGATGGCGGCAATATCCTGTTCACCGAGTTTCAATTGCGGGGCGATGATTTGGCGCATGGGCTCTTCGAATGGCGAAGTTTATGATGACTCATTGCAGTGGACGGCTTGGCGCATTTACGAAATTGCGACCGCACCCCACCGGACCCAGAAAATCCATCGGTTACCGCTTGGTATCATGTCCCATCGATCAAGGGCGGCGCCAAACTTCAACCATGGGGTCAGATTATAACAGATTGAGCGAGAAAGTTTTTTGCGGTTTCTGGCCAGGCACAATCTAACAAGAAATCGGTAGCGGCAGACTTCCCGGCGTGCTCGGTCAGCGGTAGACCGCGGCGCGCCGGGCTGCATGCGAGCGAGGGATTGATTGGCCTCGATCAGACCCCAAGAACCGCCCGCTGGATTGCCGTCCATTCGCCGTGGGGCTGGCTCTTGTCCCACCAGCGCAGCCGATACTCACGGGTCTCGTGGGTGTTGCCGGCGGCCAGCGGGCGCTCGTCCAGATAGGGCTTGACGGTATCGACGGCGAGAAATTCCCAGTCACCGCCGTTGATGCGGCTCTCGATCCAGATCCCATCGTGCCGATACTTCTTGAAATCGATGCGCACCCGGGGGCCGTCCGGCCCCAGTTCGACGGTGACGAAAAATTCCGGGACCGGATGCTCCACGGTATCGGCAATGGCGATGATACCCAAGTCCTTGCCGATCGACTCACTATATCCGGCCGATGCCTTCATCCGGACAACCTGGCTGAACAGACGCCGCTGCATACCGGGCGCGGGGGCTGGCGGGGCATTGGAGAAGTCCGGCGGTTGCAGGTGGGCGATGGTGTCGGTGCTGCTGCCGGTGATCATCGCCGACTTGACGGCGGTGAGCCGCTTGAGATAAGTCTTGGCCGCGGGATGGCATTCTTGGATGAGCCAGATCCAATAACGCAGATCGAGCAAGGTCCCCGCCAGCTCCTCGGCACTGATGCCGCACGCCAGGGCATGCAGCGAAATCTTCACTGAATAATTCGCGAGCCACTGGGCCTGCGCGGCCTCGGTGGTGGGAAAGAACGTGTTGCTGCTCATGCGATCAAGACCTCCAGTCGGACGTTGAAGGAATGCCACGAGAGTCTTTGGCGGGCTCCCGCGCCAGTTAGTGAGTCACTGAAAACAACACCCCATCCACTCTTGAAATCTATGCCGCCAGAAAATGCTCAAGGAGCGGCAGAATCTGTTGCATGGCGCCGCTGAGCGATTTCTTGCCTCACTGAAGTCTTGAGATTTCCCTGAAACTCTTTTTGGGGCTCACAAAAACTGTTCCGGACTTCCAAAAATCGCAAATCCCGAACAAGTGAGATTTATCTATCAGATACAATTCGATGCGGCTTGCAGGAAAAGCAGTTAGGAAACACGGAAACACTTTCCGGCAGCACCCGCGAGCTTTCCGGGCTAACGCGGCCGGGCTCGGCGCCGTCCGCCCAGTCTTCAGGGTACTCACTGCCGATGATCCCCCCGCGCCAAAGACCTTGGAGGAGACTCCAAAAAACCGGCGGGAGGGACCAGACGGCAGGCGTGAATCCCCGAGCGCCGGATAGGACCCCCCGGAAGGCCGATGGCCTCCCCGGCGCAGCGGACGGCGGCTAGGCGACTGTGGCAACAATCACGGCCTAGCGAATAGTTTTACTGATTTTAGACCGGCATTTGCACAGGTCAAGAGGCTAATGCATTATAATTTAAGTAAGATTCTCTGATCTGTCCGCGGCAGAAACGCCAATCGGCACGCCGCTGTCCAGTAGCGATGATCAGTGCCCGGCACCACCAGGCTTCCGTTAAACTGGCAACCCAATCAACAGGCCAACCACAAAGGAACCCCGGTGCCAAAAAAGCCGTCCAAAACCACCCAGGCCCAGGGTCGGCAGCCCGAACCGGCCCAATCGAAGGCCGTGGAGCGCCTGATCGGCGCCGGCGATTTTGCCCAGGCCAGCGTGCGGGCGCGCGCCCTGGTGCAGCGCTTCCCGGATCACGGCGGCACCAACCGGCTGCTGGTGGATGCACTGTATCAGGCCCGCAATCAGGCAGCCGCGACCCTGGCGGCCTACCAGTGGGCGGAGCGTCGACCCACCAGCCAGATGGCCCAAGAATCGCTCTTCCAACTCGCCCTCGAGAGTGAATATGCCCTGCTGGCCTCCCGGGCCGCCGGACGGTTGACCGACCTGGGCATCGCGGCGAACCGCTTCCAGCCCGACGCTGCGGCCCTGGATGAGATGCTGCAACAGCCCGACGGCACCCGGGCGACCCTGGAGGACATGGAGCGCTTTGAAATCGGCAAGCTGCACATGGAGGCCCAAGACTTCGGCAGCGCCGTGCGGATACTGGAGGGCGTTGCCGTCACCCCGGCCCGCAACAACCGGGCGCTGGCACTCTTCCATCTGGGGCGCAGCGAGGATGCACTGACCGCCGCACTGGAGGCCTGGCAACAGGACGCGGGCAACCTGTTCGCCCTCGGCTTGGCCCTGCAATTGCGCCTGTATCGGGGCGATGAGACCGGCGCCCGCGGGCTCGCGGTGCCCTTGGCCCAGGCCGAGGCGCGGCGCATCGAGGATGCCCAGGCGCAACTGGCCGCCCTGCTGCTGATCTGGGAAGACCAAGCCGCCTGGGACGCCTTTGAGCGCAGCAGCAAGGCCCCGTGGATCGGGGAGGCGACCGGCATCCCGGAGGCCATGCGGCTACTCTATGGCGCCGGTGCGGCCAGCCGACTGGGCCATGGCGATCAGGCCCGGGCCCTATGGAAGCGCGCACTGGCCCGGCACCCGGGGCTCGCGGCCGCCCGGGAGAACCTTGACGCGCTCAAACGCGATGGCGTACCGCCCCCCTACCCGGCCTTGTTCGACCTGGGCCAAGTGTTCCCCATCGGCATCATGAGCGCGCTGCACGCGCGTGACGCCGCGGTCCTCCTCTCCCGCATCGACCGCTTGGACATCAACGATAGCTATCTGGAGGCAATCTATCTGAGCGGCGATGAGCGGGTTCGGGGATTCGCCGCACACTTTTTGCAACACCGACTGGGGCACACGGCCCCGGCCACGGCGGGGCCGACCACCCGGCGGGCGGCAACCATCCTCCGCGACCTGGCGCGGCTGCCGATCGGCACCACGCAGGAGCGTCTCGGGTTCCTCAACGTCCTGCGGCAACGCAAACTGCTCGCCGCAGACCAGGCCGTTAAGTTTTGGGACGGTACCGCATTGCAGGAGATCCAGTTGGTCTCGACTGAGATTACTCGGGAACCCGTACCGAGTGACCTTCCGAAAAACCTCCGGACCCTGCATGATCAATCATTGCTTCACTTGCGGGCCGGTCGGCTCGATGCGGCCGAAGCGGCCATCAACACCATCCTGGCGCGCGTCCCCGACCACCAGACCGTCCTGGGCAATCTCGCAGCGCTGCGCGGCCGTCAGGGCCGGGGTGAAGAGTGTCGGGAACTGCTGCGCCGGGTCATCGCGATCCATCCGGACTATCTGTTTGGTCGCTGCAACCTGGCCGGTTTACTGATTGAGGACGGCGAGCTGGACGCGGCCGCGGCCTTGCTGGAGGGACTGGCCCAACGCCCGCAGCTACACATCCAGGAACTCTTTACCCTCCATGGCGTCATGGCGATGCTTTACCGCGCCCGCGGCGAAGACCAAGCCGCCGCCACCCTCATCGCCACCCTGGAGGGGTTGGTACAAGACGAGGATGACGAGCGGCTGCTGACCCTCGCCAAGGCGCGCGTGGCGCGGGCGACGACTGGCGGGCGTCTCAAGGCGGCCTTAGGCGCCTTCATCAAGCGCAAAACGGGCTTGGTCTGACCGCAATGGCTCGTCTATGACGGCTTACGCACGAAGTAGCGGACATCCAGATCGCGCAACCCCTCCGGCGGCCAAGCGCGGTACGCCGATCGCGAGACCCGTAGGCGTGGCAGAAAATTCGCAAAATAGGCCTCGTCAACCTTGAGCGGACAGTGTTCCTCCAGGATGTGAAAGCCCGCGCGCTCAAACAATTGCCTCAGCTCGCGCGGGCGCAGCTGGCAACCGCACTCACCGTAGCATTCATCAAACTCCCGGCGAAATTTCTTCGGCGCCAGCAGCAGCAACTCCAGCGGTCGCTGCAGCGCCCGATGATCGCGGAAATCCACCTGATGCGACCCATAGCCACCGGGCCGGGTAAGGCGCCACAGCTCGGCGAAGACCTGCGCGTGGTCGCGCACATGTTCGAACACGGCATTGGAGAATACCGCATCAAACGTGCCGGCAGCAAAGGGCGACAGGTTCTCAGCGCCATCCGCGGCCCGCAGCAACACCGCGGGCGGATAGTCGCGTGCGGCGATGACGGCGTCCAGCGGAACAAGCGAGGTGGCGATTGCTTCCTGTTTGATCCGTTCGCGCAGCGCCGCATAGAATTGACCGTGATAGTCATCCTCCCAGGGCGCGAGAAAAAGGTCGGCCACCGCGACACGCGCGCCCATACAGGCCAAGGTCAGCATGATGCCGAAATTCCGACCGGGCCCCAGTTCGAGCAGCCAGGCGCCATTGAGGGCAATGCCTACCTGTTCAAGGAAGCGGCAATAGACCTGCGCATTGAATACCGCGTAATCGACATCGTGCGCGATGGTTTCGGCGTCGTGCGGGGGGCGGCGGAAATTTTCCGGTAGAGCGGGCGGCGGCCTGGCTACACGCCAACCCGCGTGCAGGATCTCGTGTGGCCAGGCGCGCAGCGGCAAGCCGCCAATTCGCGCGACGAGCCGTTTCGTCCGCGGTATAAGATTGATTTCCATTATTTTCCGGCTGTGCGGACCGGGCCGCGTCTAGTGTGAAACCAAGGTCAAATTCCGGCACCGCGTCTCCCGCACCAACAAGGAGGCCAGCAAGGCCAGCAGCGCAAAACCGCAGGAGAGCCAGAGCCCATTACGGTAATCGGTGAGTGCATAGTGCCGCACGCCCGCGATCAGGGTCCCGTCCCAGGTGAGATCCATGGCCCAGCCGAAGGCGGGCTGCATGATCGCTGCACCCAGGAAGAGCCCGGTATTCACGAGCGCGATGGCCATCCCGGCCACCCCCGGGGGCACCACCTCCTTGGCGGCGACATAGCCGACCACGAAGCCGCCGGTGCCGAGCCCCAGCAGGGCGAACAGCCCGAGCCCAGTCCAGCCCGGTCCCCAGGACGTGAGGGTTAGCCCAAACCAGGCCAGTACCGCCAGGGCGCAGGCCCCCACGATGACCGGCTTGCGCCGACCCAGATGGTCCGAGAGCGCGCCCATCATCAGACACCCCAGCGCGAACCCGGCCAGGGCCACCGTGGTGTAGAGCGACGCAGCGGTGCGCTCCAGCCCGAACCCGTCCTGCATCAGTTTTACCCCCCAGAGCCCGACAAAGGCAAACAGGCTGCCGGTCACCCCGAACATCATGAAAAACACCGGCCAGACCGCGGGTGTCGCGAAGACCCCGCGCAGATCCAGGAGCCAATGCTGGTGGCGCGCCGGGTGGGGCGCCAAGCCCTCCATTTCACGCACCGATACAAATCCGGCGTCCTCCGGGCGGCTGCGCACGACGATCACCGTGAGCACCGCGGTCGCGAATGACAGCACACCGATACCGACAAAGACGGCACGCCAGGACACGGCGGAGACCAGGAGCGCGAGCGGACCGGCCGCCAGGATGGCGCCGACATTGCCGAGCAGCAACGTGGCCCCGCTGATGGCACCGGAATAGCGCTCGGAAAACCACTGGGTGTTGCTGCGCATGAGGCCGACGAAGACCACCGAGACCCCGAGCCCGACCAGAAAGCGGCCGATGGCGGCGACCTCGAAGGTCTCCGCCAGCCCGAACAGGACCGACCCCACCCCCGCCACCACACACGCCAGGGCGACCCCGACACGCGGCCCCAAGGTGTCCGCCAGGACCCCGGCCGGGATCTGCATGGCGGTATAGATGTAGTAATACATGGCCGCCAGTGAGCCCAAGGCCGCCCCACTGGTGTGGAAGGTGGCCATCAACTCACCCGCCACCACCCCCGGCGCCATCCGGTGGAAGTACACCGTCATGTAGGCCAGGATCAGAATGGCATAGATACTCCAGCGCAGACGCTGAAAGCGCCGCCAGTCAGTGGCATCAAGTGGCATCGCCGAATCCGTCGGGGTTCTCCCGCTGCCAGCGCCAGGCGTCTGCCACCATCTCATCGATCCCGAACTGCGCCTGCCAGCCCAGTTCGTCGCGCGCCCGCGTCGGGTCGGCGTAGCAGCTGGCGATGTCGCCCGGCCGCCGGGCGACGAGCTCGTAGGGGATCGGCCGACCACTCACCCGCGCAAAGGCGGCGATCATCTCCAGCACGCTGTAACCGCGCCCGGTACCCAGGTTGTAGACCCGGGTGCCTGAGTTCCCGGTCAGCCCGGCGAGCGCCGCCAGGTGTCCCCGCGCGAGATCCACCACATGGATGTAGTCCCGCACCCCGGTGCCGTCCGCGGTGGGATAGTCGGCGCCGAAGACCCGCAGTCGCGCGCGCTTACCCACCGCCACCTGGGCGACGAAGGGCATCAAGTTATTGGGGATCCCGTTGGGGTCCTCGCCGATACGTCCGCTGGGGTGAGCGCCGACCGGGTTGAAATAGCGCAGCAGGACGCAGTTCCAGGCCGGGTCGGAGACGTGCAGGTCGCGCAGGATCTCCTCGATAAAGAGCTTGCAACGCCCATAGGGGTTGGTGGCGCAGAGCGGGGCGTCTTCGCGGATCGGCAGCGACGCGGGGTCTCCGTAGACGGTGGCCGAGGAGCTGAAAACGATCGACCTGACCCCGGCCGCCGCCATCGCCTGACACAGGGTCAGGGTCCCACCGAGGTTGTTGTCGTAATAGTTGAGCGGCATCTGCACCGACTCGCCCACCGCCTTGAGCCCGGCGAAGTGGATCACCGCGTCGATCGGGCGGGCGCGAAAGACCGCATCCAGCGCGGCCCGGTCGCGCAGGTCCGCCGTGACGAAGTCCAACCCCCGCCCGGCGATCTCCTGCACCCGGCGCAGGGACTCCGCTTTGCTGTTGCACAGATTGTCGACGACCACCAGCTCATGTCCCGCCGCCAGCAGCTCCACGCAGGTGTGGCTACCGATATAACCGGCACCGCCGGTGACCAAAACACGCATCCTCGCCCTCCCCTGGAAGCTTCAAGAGCCGTGAGTGTAGCCCAACCAGGCGACCGAGGCAGGCCCACGGCGGCACGGCCGGCGCGACCCTAGGGGCCACCCGGCGCTAGGTGCATCCGCCCCAAGACCTGCCGGGCCAGCAACGGGAAGACGCCCAGTAAGGCCAAGGCGCCGATCAGCCCCGGCGAGAAGACCTCTGACAGGTTGTGCACCTGCGCGAGCTCGGTCCCGGCGTGCGCACAGATCAGGATACGCGAAGCCATGCCGAGTTGGGTCACCCAATAGAAGGTGCGGGTCCTCATGGGCGTAAGGCCCATCACCAGGTTGATGACGAAGGCGGGAATGACCGGCGCCAACCGCAGCGAAAAGAGATAAAAGGCCCCATCTATGGCAATCCCGGCGTTGACCGCCGCCAGTCGCTCACCGAATTGACGTTGCACGCGCTCACGCAGGATGAAACGCGAGAGCGAAAAGGCCAGGGTGGCGCCACCGGCGGCGGCGAAGGAGGCGATTAGTGCACCCTTCCAGAACCCGAACAGGGCGCCGCCGATCAGGGTCATCAGCGCCCCGACCGGCAGGAACAGAGTCACCAGCATAAACAGCCCAACATAGCCGCCAATGACCAGCAAGGGGCGCTGAATATACCAGGCGTCGAACGACGCGTGGTTCGCCTGAAAGGCTTCGAGCGTCAGCTGTCGGTGCAGACCCAGGGCAAAAAAGGCCAGGATCAGTGCAGCGATGGGGATCAACAGGGCGAAGCGTTTCATCATGTCAGATTACACGAAAAGTCAGATGCTCAGGCCAGCGCGGCTGCCACTGAGGCGCGGTCCGGCGCAGCCAAGCCCCAAGCGGCAATCGTCGGTTCCTCGGACGCCTATGTGCGGTATAGCACGGTGGGCGCTTCGCTGCCTGGTGTAGCGTGGCGGCCCGGACCCCGCGATTATCCCGAATCGGGGCACTGCACTCAAGGCAAACCGATGATGAAAAGATGTTTTTTACCTATCGCAGCGGATTCACGCAGGCTCCTGACACATGGCTAGACCATCAGCACGAGAACACTGCGTCATAGGGCTGGCGCTCATGCTGGGGCTGGGCACTGGAATTTCCGGAATCGCTCCGGTCGCCGCCCAGGCCCTCAAACCGACCATCGCCGATTGTGCGGTGATCGCCCACGGCGGGGAGCGGCTCGCCTGCTATGACCGGCTCAGTGGGCGCGTCGCCGGTGCCCCGGAACAGTCGCGGGCCGCCGCGACCCGTACCGCCGCGGCGGCACCGGGGGCGCCACTGACGACCCCACCCGCGGCGGTGAAGACGGCGACCACCCTGGACCCCACCCCGCTGTCGCTGATCGATAACGCCTGGGGCTTCAACCCCAACTCCGACCGCTTCAGCATTGCACTCTATCGCCCCAACTATGTGCAGGTTGCACGCTATTCCGATCGACCGAACAATGTGCCGTTCCAGGCCCTGTTCAGTAGCGCGCGCAACCCCAACCCCCAGCTGGACCCGACCGAGGCGCGCTTTCAGTTCAGCTTCAAGGCGCGGCTGTGGGCGACCGATAATCGCCGTTTCGGGGTCTGGGTGGCCTATACCCAGCAGAGTCAGTGGCAGGTCTACAACAGCGCACTCTCGAGCCCCTTCCGCGAGAACAACTACGAACCCGAAGTGATAGCGAGCTTCCGCCCCAATGTCGAATTCGGCGGTTTCAATTGGCGCCTGCTCAATATCGGCTACAATCACCAGTCCAATGGCCGCGCCAATCCGGTCTCGCGCAGCTGGAACCGGATCATCGCCGAATTCGGCATCGAGCGCGGCAATTTCGCCCTGCTGGTCAGGCCCTGGTATCGCATCCCGGAAAGTTCCGGTCGTGACGATAACCGGAACATCCTCGACTATTACGGCTACGGCGATCTCACGGCGATCTACAAGTGGCGCGGCCACAGCTTCCAACTCATGGGACGCGGCAATCCCAGTACCGGGAAGGGCGCCGCCCAATTCTCCTGGACCACCCCGCCGTTGCTCGGCCCGCTGCGCGGCTATGTCCAGGCCTTTGCGGGTTACGGCGATAGCCTGATCGATTACAATTGGAATCAGAATGCCATCGGCATCGGCGTGACATTGAACGACCTGCTCTAACTCCTACTCGCGCTCATGCGCGGAATGCGCCATCGCCCGCCAGTCGCGTAGCGTCGCCAAGATCGGCGCAATGGCCGGCGGCGCCGAATCACCCGGCCACCACCGTCGCAGCAGACCGCGATGGGAGCCGGTGAGCACTACCGGCGCCGCCCCGGCGGGGAGTCGCGCGGACTCCAGGGTTACCAGGCCATCGCCCAGACCAGCACCGATGACGGACCACCAGGCCGCCGCGGGACCCGGCGGGGCCAGCAGTTGGCCCCCGATCGCGCGGACCGGCACCGACGCCGGCCACGGCCGGGCGTTGAGCGTCTGGAGAAAATCGCTCCCCGGCCGCAGGTCGATCTTGGCCTCGCCGGTGCCGTCGCGCAGGGCCGCGAACAGCGAGAAGGGGCGCCCCTGGCCGGTCGGAAACTGGTCGCGCAGTTCCAACCAGACGCGCAGCCGCGCCCATTCCGAGCCCTGGTTGGGGGTGCCGACGAGGATGACACCAGCGACGGGCGGCCCCCCAACCCGCGGCGGCCCACCCACCGGATGGCGCCAGCGTGAGACGAAATCCCGGGCGACCAGCCCACCCATGCTGTGCCCGACCAGGAACACCGGGCGGCCGGCCGGCAGCACTGACCAGTGCTGCGCCAGATAGTCGGCGCTGCGATCGATGCCCTGGTCGTTGGGGTAGCGGAACTCCCAGACCGCGAAGCCAGCGGCGCCCAGGACCGGTGTCAGGTCGTCCCAGATGCCCCCGGGCTCGTCCAGGCCGTGAATCAGCAGGACCGGATCACCCGCTGCCGCGGCAGGCAGTATCCGCGGATAGAGGCCATGCCAACCGTCGTCCGCGGCCATCTCCCGCGGAAACCAGGCCGCCAGCCGGTCATGGACCAGGACACGCAACCGCCGCTCGTCCCGTGGGTGGTCCTCCGCCCACCAGGTCCAAAGCGCCGCAGCGCCGAGCAGTGACAGCAGGCCGACGCCCACGAACCGCACCAGGCGCCGTCTGGTTGCAGAACCGCAGTACCAGGGAATCAGTCTCATCTTACACTCGGGTGTTGGCTTACCCCCTCGTGGGGCGGCGGCCGGGTGATTATAAAGCGGAACCCAGGGCGATCCCGCGGCCGTCAGGCGGTGCCCGAACGCCTCGAGGCCGGCGTCGGCCGCCGCCTGGCGATGCCGACCGCCGCAATTTCCGAACGGCGCGCCAGCCTTTGTGGTTAAATTCCACCCCTATGTTTCATCCTATCCCGCTCTACATCGGCCTGCGCTACACCCGCGCCAAGCGCCGCAATCACTTCATCTCGTTTATCTCCTTGATTTCCATGCTGGGAATCATGCTCGGCATCATGGCGTTGATCGTCGTGCTGTCGGTGATGAACGGATTCCATCAGGAGATCCGCGAGCGGATACTCTCGATGGCCTCCCATGCGACCCTGAGCGACCCCAACGGCGGCGGTATGGTGGAGTGGCGGGACGTGCTCGCGAAGGTCCGCGCGCATCCCAAGGTCGTCGGGGCCGCCCCCTTCGTCGAGGTCCAGGCCATGCTGGTCGGACCCTCCAACGTCAGCGGCGCACTGGTGCGGGGCATCCTGCCCAAGGAAGAGGACCAGGTGGCGGAACTGCGCCGCCAGATGTCCCGCGGCTCAGTGGACGAACTCAAGGCCGGGGACTTCAACATCATCCTCGGCCGCGACCTGGCCCAGTACCTTGGAGTCGGCGTCGGGGATCGCGTCACAGTCGTCACCCCCCAGGTAAGCTCCACCCCGGTGGGGGTCATGCCCAGGCTCAAACGCTTTACCGTGAGCGGCATCTTCTCGGTCGGGATGGCTGACTACGACCGCAGCGCCGCCTTTATCCAGTTGGACGACGCCGCCAAGCTCATGGCGTTCGGCGACGCGGTGTCCGGGGTGCGGCTGAAGCTGACCGACATGTGGGAGGCGCCCAAACTGGCCCGCGAGATCGCCTACGACATGAGCGGGATGTACCGGATGGTCGACTGGACCCAGGTCCACGCCAATTTCTTCCGGGCACTGGCGATCGAGAAGCGGATGATGAGCATCATCCTGTCACTGATCGTCGCGGTGGCGGCGTTTAACATCGTCTCGGCCTTGGTGATGGTGGTGACCGACAAGCGCGCCGACATCGCCGTGCTGCGCACCCTGGGTGCCTCGCCGCGCAGCGTGATGGGCATCTTCATCGTCCAGGGGACGGCCATCGGCTTGGTGGGGACCATGCTCGGGGTGGTCGCCGGGGTGCTTCTGGCGTTGAACCTGGAACCCATCATCGGCGGCATCGAAACGGTCTTCGGCGTCCGCTTCCTGGACCCGAGCATCTATTACATCAGCGAACTGCCCTCCGATGTGCACTGGCAGGATGTGATCACGATCGCCGTCTCGGCCTTCCTGATGTCGATCCTCGCGACCATCTACCCGGCCTGGCGCGCCGCCAAGACCCAACCGGCGGAGGCGCTGCGCTATGAGTAGCACCACCGTGATCGTAGACGCGCCAGACAGTATCCCGGCGGCCGTGCTGGCCGCCGAGGGCGTCGGCAAGACCTTCAGCCAGGGCCCCCAACCAGTGGAGGTACTACGTGGCGTGACCCTCCAGGTACCGGCCGGTGCACGGATCGCCATCATCGGCGCCTCCGGCTCGGGCAAGAGCACGCTGCTGCACTGCATCGGCGGTCTGGAGCGGCCGACCACGGGGCGCGTGTGCTGGTCGGGCGAGGACGTGAGCGGGCTCTCGGAGGCGCGGCGCGGGCGGCTGCGCAACCGCCAACTGGGCTTCGTCTACCAGTTCCACCACCTGTTGCCCGAGTTCAGCGCGCTCGACAACGTGGCAATGCCGCTGCGCATCCGCCGCCTGGCGCCCGACGCTGCGCGCGCGCAGGCGCAGACCGTGCTGGCGCAGGTGGGCCTGGCCGCGCGCGTGGCGCACCGGCCG
>CAILVI010000409.1 GCA_903837595.1 uncultured Thiodictyon sp. | reverse complement strand
GGGCGATGAAGGCCAACGGCGTCGCGCCGGGCGTCATCGCCCAGTCGACCGGGCTGGACCCCGCGGTCATTGCCGGCCTTTGACAGGCGATGACTGCCGGTGGACACCGAAGTCCGGTGCGCTCACCCCTTGGCGCTATACCCCGCATACTTGGCCAGCAGCCGCCGCGGCGGTTTGAAGGCGTCACGCCGGAAGGGATCGGCCAGGGTGCGGGTGAGCCGCAGGTCGATGACGGTCGGACGGTTGGAGTCGAGCGCGGCCTTCAGCGCATCGCCAACCTGATCCTCGTGCTCGACGGTGAGCCCGTGCGAGCCCATCGCCTGGGCGACCTCGGCGAAGTTCGGGTTGTCAAGCTCGGTGCCCAGGAAACGGCTGCCGAAGTAGTCGATCTGGTTGCGTTTCTCGGCGCCCCACTGGGCGTTGTCGAAGACCACGGCGACGACCGGGATCGCTTCGCGCACACAGGTGAGGACCTCGGCCAGGCTCATCCCCCAGGCGCCGTCGCCGACATAGGCGATGGACGGGCGGTCCGGGCGTCCCACCTTGGCGCCGATCGCGGTGGGGAAGGCGTAGCCGCAGTTGCCAAAGCTCATGGCGGCAAAGAAGGACCTGGGACCGTCGAAGTGCAGGTAGCTGTTGGCCACTGAGCAGACGTTGCCGATGTCGGTGGCGACCATCGCGTTGGCCGGCAGTGCACGCGCGAGTTGGGTCAGTGCCCGGCGCGGGTCGACCCGCCCGGGCTCATTGGCGCCGGCCAGGGCGGCGAGTTCCAACGCCCAGGCACGGCGCTCCGCGTCGATCACCGCCAGTCGGTCCGCCACCGGGTGGGCCACGCCCCCCAGCGTATTCAGGGCCTCCCCGAGCGCCCGGGCGGTGGCGCGGGCATCGCCGTGGATGCCGAGCGCAATCGGCTTCACCAGGCCGAGCACGCGCGCCTCGGTGTCCACCTGGATGATCTGCGCCTCCCGCGGCCAGTAGTCGAGACCGTACTGGGGCAGGGTGCCGAAGGGACCGAGCCGGGTGCCGAGCGCCAGCACCACGTCGGCGCGTGCGATCAGACGCATCGCCGCCCGGGAGCCCTGGTAGCCGAGCGGTCCGGCGGCCAGCGGATGGCCGGCGGGAAAGCTGTCGTTGTGCAGGTAGGAGGTCACGACCGGGGCCGAGAGCTGCTCCGCCAGACGGATCAACTCGGGCACGCCATCGGCCATGCCCACGCCGCCGCCGGCCAGGATCACCGGGAAGCGGGCCGCGGCCAGGAGCCGGGCCGCCGCCTGGATCGCCTCCGGGCTGCCGGGGCCGCGCTCGATGCGGAAGGGGCGCGGAATCTCGGTCTCGATCTCTCCATAGAAGTAGTCGCGCGGGATGTTAACCTGGGTCGGTCCGTATTCGTGCAGGGCGTAGTGAAAGGCCCGACCGGTCAGCTCGGCGATGCGTGCCGGGCTGTTCACATGGGTCTGCCAGCGGGTGATCCGCGAGAAGATCGGTAACTGGTCCGTCTCCTGGAATCCACCCAGGCCGGCCGTGGCGCTGCCGGCCTCCGGGGTGATCGCGACCACCGGCGAGTGCGCCCAGTAGGCGGCGGCGATGGCGGTGACGAAGTTGGTGACACCCGGGCCGTTCTGCGCGATGCAGACCCCGTGCCGGCCGGTCGCACGGGCATAGCCGTCGGCCATGTGCCCGGCGTTCTGCTCGTGCGCGGTGGAGATGAAGCGGATTCCGGCCAAGGGGAACAGGTCATGGGCGTCCATGTAGGCCGAGCCGACGATGCCGAAAACATCGGTGACGCCGTTGGCGACCAGGGTCTCGACAAAGGCCTCGGAGGCGCTGACGCGCTGTTTCCCTTCGTAGGCGGGCATGCGGTGGGCTCCGGCGGAAATGAGGTGCGGGAGGGGCAGTCTAGGCGGGGGCCTGCGCCGGGCGAACGAAACAAAGCTGCGTTCGTTATCTCGCTTTCGGCGCTGCGCAGAATGTGAAAAGCAATCAAGAATTGCCTATTTTGTGGACCACTGCCCGCGGCCCTATCGTGACACCGTCCGGTGCCTTGCGGTCATGCGCAAGGAGGCATTGATCATCGTTCCGGCCGCCGTAGGTCGCCCTTCAGGGCGACCGCCCGTCATCGCGCAAGCCTGAAGGGCGACCTACACCTGCCCGTGGCCAGAACGATGATCAAGGCCCGCAACCACACCCCGCCATAAGCCGCTGAT